>JBFLZB010000027.1 GCA_040756475.1 Thermodesulfobacteriota bacterium | reverse complement strand
GCTATCGGGATCGGGATCGCCACCGAGGTCTCGATGCCGATGCCGATCCCGATACCGGGGGGCAACCCACCCCGGAGTCGCCCGTTGCGCGATGGTCACGGCCTTCGGCGGCGCTCCTGGCGGGTGCCGGCGTGGCCGCAGGCGGTACCCTCCTCTCCGGCACCGACTTCACGGGCCCCACCGCGCTGGTCCGCGAGCCCCTGGAGCCGGGGGAGGCGGAAGCCATCGGCCGCATCCTCCTGCGCTACGCCCACCGCCAAAGCGGCACCGTGGAGGTGCGAGGCGCCGAAGGGCGCCGGGAGCTCCCGGTGTCGGAGCCCTGCTCGGAGGAGGAGCTCCGGCGACTTCGCATCGGCGCGCAGACGTGAGCGCCTCAGACGGCGGCGCGTCCCTCCACGCACTCCCGCGCCAGCCGGCCCAGGGTCTCCACCGCCCCCTCCATGCCTTCGATCCAGTAGCCGGCGTTGAGGCGCAGAAAGTTTCGGTAGCGCTGGGTGGGTGAGAAGATGGGGCCAGGGGCCACGGTGATGCCGGCGGCCAGGGCCTTCTCGTAGAGAACCAGGGCGTCGGTGCCGGGGGGGAGCTCCACCCACAGGGCGAAGGCCCCGGCGGGACGGGTGAGGCGGGTGCCCGGGGGGAAGTGCCGGGCCACTGCATCGGCCATGGATGCCATCCGCCGGGCGTATACCCGGCGGACCCGGCGCAGGTGGCGGTCGTAGCCGCCGTTGGCCAGAAACTCTGCCACCGCGAGCTGGGGCAGGGTGGGGGTGGCGAGGTTGCTCACGGCTTTGAGGTGCTCGATGCGCTTCTGGAACCGGCCGGCGAGGGTCCACCCCACCCGGTAGCCCGGGGCAAGGGTCTTCGAGACCGAGGAGCACAGCACCACCAGGCCCTCGCGGTCGAAGGCCTTGGCCGCCCGGGGCCGTTCGCCCGAGTGGGAGAGCTCCCCGTGGATATCGTCCTCGATGAGGGGGATCCCTCGGCGGGCCAGGAGCGCCACGAGCTCGCACTTGCGCTCGTCGGGCATGAGGGCCCCCAACGGGTTGTTGAAGTTGGGCATGGCCACGCACGCCCGCACCGGGCTGTGGTCCAGGGCGAAACTCAAGGCTTCGATGCTGAGGCCGTCGCGAGGATGGGTGGGGATCTCCAGGACCTTCAGGCCAAGGACCTCGGCGGCTTGGAGGAAGTTATAGTACGTGGGGGATTCCACCGCCACGGTGTCCCCCGGCTCGCACAGTGCCCGCAAGGCCAGCGTAATGGCCTCCTGACACCCGGACGTGATGACGACCTCCTCCGGGCTGACGGCGCACCCGGCCTCCAGGGCGCGGCGGGCCACCTGAACGCGCAGCGCGCGACTCCCGGGGGGCATCTCGTAGGAGACGCTCGCGATCCGGTGGCGCCGGGCCGCGGCGCCCAACGCCCGGTTGAGCTTGTCGATGGGGAGGAGGTCCGGGCTGGGGATCGCGGCCCCGAGTTGGAGGAGATCGGGGTTGCCGGCGTCGCGCAACACCATCATGACGAGCTCGGCCACGCTCACGCCGGTGGGGCGCATGGCGGGGGCCGAGATCTCGGGCTCCGGCGGGCGGCGAAGCGGCCGGCCCCGCACGTAGTAGCCCGACTGGGGCCGGGCCTCCACGATGCCCCGGTCCTCCAGGAGGGCGTAGGCCTCGAGGACCGTGCTCAGGCTCACGCCGAGCTGGCGGCCCAAGCCCCGCACCGACGGGATGCGCTGACCTGGCCGGAAGGTGCCGGCCTCCACGAGGCGCGACACCTTCTCCGCCACCGCCTCGTAGAGGAAGCCCCCGCCTCGGGGAAGGGATTCCAAGGGTTCCATGGACCCGCATTGAACCGCCCCGGCGTCTGTTTCGCAAGGCACAGTTTGTCGCTCGACAGACCGGTACAGTGGGCGCGCGGCCCGTGGTGTTTCTCCCCGCAAGGTGCCCGCCTGCCTCTGCCGCGGGTGCGGCACTCGCCCCATACTTCCCTCGAAGCCAGAAGCCGTTTTCCAGCGAGGGAGGTCTCCATGGGCGATTCAATAGGGGCGGGACGGCGGGAGCTCGCAGCAAACGGCACCCTGGCGGCAAGGGCGGGCCGCCGGGGTCTTCGGGTACGGTGCCGCAGGGGCACCTGCGCGGTGACCCGGGAGGGCGACCGGTCGGACTATGTGCTCCATGCCGGCGCCGTGTTCGAGGTGCGCGCGCCCGGCCTCCTGGTGGTGTGGGCCCTGACCCCGGCAGCCGTCGAGCTGGAAAGGCCCCCGCGGGCCGGGCTACCCACCGCCTTCGCGGCATGGCGCCGCCTCGTTGCCGGGGTCGAAGCGGCGGTGTCGCTCATCAGGGCGCGGGCGGGGTGACGGGCGAGCTCCATCACCGGGCCGCCCCGCGGCAGACTCCTCAGCCGGCCGCGGCCGTCAGTGCCTGGTCCAGATCGGCCAGGAGGTCGGCCTCGTCCTCGAGCCCAACCGAGAGGCGGATGTAGTCCTCGGTCACCCCCGTGGCCTCCTGCTCTTCCCGGGTGAGTTGCTGATGGGTGGTGGAGGCCGGGTGGATCACGAGGCTCTTGGCATCTCCGATGTTGGCCAGGTGGGAAAAGAGCTTGAGGGAGTCGATGAACTTCTTTCCCGCCGCGAGCCCACCCTGGATCCCGAAGCCCACCAGGGCCCCGAACCCGCCTTCCAGGTAGCGGCTCGCCAGGGCGTGGCTCGGGTGACCCTCCAGGCCCGGGTAGTTGACCCAGGCGACCTTGGGATGCGCCGCGAGGAAACGGGCCACGACCAGGGCGTTTTCCGAGTGCTTCTTCTGGCGCAGGGGCAAGGTCTCCAGCCCCTGGAGGAACTGGAAGGCGTTGAAGGGGCTCAGCGCCGGGCCCACGTCGCGCAGCCACTGCACCCGCGCCTTGATGATGAAGGCCACGTTCCCGAGCCCCGGGAAGCTGCCGAATACGTCCCAGAACTTCAGCCCGTGGTAGCTCGGGTCGGGCTCGGTGAACTCGGGGAACTTTCCGCTGCCCCAGTCGAAGCGGCCGGAGTCGACGATCACGCCGCCGATGGAGGTGCCGTGGCCGCCGATGAACTTGGTGGCCGAGGCCACCACCACGTCGGCCCCGTGCTCGATGGGCCGCACCAACCCCACCCCCACCGTGTTGTCCACCACCAGGGGCAGTCCGGCCTCGTGGGCGACGGCAGCCAGGGCTTCGAAGTCGGGGACGTCGAGCTTGGGATTCCCAATGGTCTCGGCGTAGAGCGCCCGGGTGCGGGGGGTGATGGCCCGGCGGAACGCGTCGGGGTTGCCCGAGTCGACGAACACCACCTTCCGGCCGAGCTTGGGGAAGGTGTAGTGAAAGAGCTGGTAGCTGCCGCCGTACAGGTTATTGGCGGCCACGACCTCGTCACCGACCTGGGTGATGTTGAGGAGCGCCAGGGTCTCGGCAGCCTGCCCGCTCGCGACGGCAAGCGCCCCGGTGCCGCCCTCCAGTTGGGCGACCCGCTGCTCGAAGACGTCGGTGGTGGGGTTCATGATGCGGGTGTAGATATTGCCGAACTCCCGCAAGGCGAAGAGGTTGGCCGCGTGGTCCGAGCTCCTGAAAACGTAGGACGTGGTCTGGTAGATCGGCACCGCTCGGGAGCCCGTGGTGGGATCGGGTGCCTGTCCTGCGTGGAGGGCGAGGGTGGCCAGGCCAGGTCGGCGGGTTTCGGCGTGCGTGGGCATGGAATGCCTCCTTCGAGGGGCGGGGGGGAGAGGAATCCGCCCGCGGTGGCGTTTTCTCGAACAGCGCGGTCGAGAATAGAAATACGCACTGGGATTGTCAACTAGAACTTGCATGTACCCATGGAATGGCCGGGGACATTCGCTGCAAAATGGGTGGGTTCTTCTTTCGACGCCGAACGCCGGCGCATGACCGGCGGGGTCGCCGGTGTGACCGCCTCCTGCCGTGTTGGGCGAGCACCTGGGCTCTGCGCCACGCGTCACGGGACGCCGGCAGGGGCGAAATCGACCGTCACCCGCGTTCTGCCGGGAGGACCCGCGCCAGCACCGCCGTGGCTGCCACCGCCAGGAGGATGCGGGGACCCAGGATCCACAGGGCATCGCCCCCGACCACGACGAAGAGCAGGGTGTCTTCGACGACCGCGTGGCAGGTGCACAGGAAAAGGGAGAGGAGGAAGACCTCGCGGGAGCTCATCTGCCCCGAGCGGGACTCTTGGATGAGCACACCGGCGCCGTACACGATGCCGAGCACCAGGCCGGCCAGCAGGGGGACCAGGGCACCCTGCCCGAGTCCGAGCCGCCGAAAGGCGGTTCCGTAGGGGGAGGCGCGCCGGGAGAGCCAGCGGTTGTCGCGCAGGAGCTGGTACCCCACGGTGAGGGGCACAATGATGAGGGCGATCTTCCCCACGGTGAGGAGCACGCGTCCCAGGGAGTCGAGGAGCATCGCCGTCACGGCAGTATCCGGTGCACGACAAGGCCCGCCACGATCGCGAGGAGCATCCGGAGCATCGCGAGCAGGAGCCAGCGTTGGCTCACCTGCCTCATGATGGCCGTCTCCAGGATGAGGCCGTGGGCAAGCCCCAGCATGAGCCCCAGGATCGTCACCTCCCGCCCCCCGAGTCCCAGGGGGGCCAGGGCTCCGATGGCCGCGTACAGGTTGATGAGAGCGCCGGCCACCAGGACCATCGCCGCCTCGCCCGGGAGCCCGAAGAGCGCCATGAGCGGATGCAGGGCGCCGGCCACGGCGTCGAGAACCGGTGTGTGCCGCAGCAGATCGACAGCAAGGTAGACCGGTACCATGACCCGGGCGAGGATCAGCACCGAGGACAGGCCGCGGCGCAGACCCACGCGCACCGAGCCGAGAAGGGCAGGAGTCGCGTCCACGAGTCCTCCTGGAAAGGGGCGCAAAGCATGCCACGGGGGGGCCGCGGGCTCAAGAGGTTGGCCTGGTCGGAAGCCCCGTCGAGGGGGCGGAGGAGCGTGGCCCGGAGAAAAGGCCTACAAGGGAGATTGACAAACTCCTCTATCGAACCTAACATACGAGCGGAACGAAAGTTCCCCCTTTGCCCCGTTCCTATCCTCCTGGGAGCGGGGCCTTTTTTTGCCCGAAGCTGGGGGCTCTGCCGGAAATGGCCATCCGCTGACGAAACAACAGAAGGGCCCCGCGGGGCCCTTCTTCTCGGCGTGTGTGGCGATGCCTAGCCGCAGCCGCCGCCGCAACTGCCGCAGGCGGATTCGTCGCACCCTCCGCGGAGCAGCTCGGCGAGCTCCTCGGCCCGGGGCTCCCGCACGTCGGCGACTTTCACGTCGAAATGCAGTCGCTCCCCGGCGAGGGGGTGGTTGAAGTCGGCGAGCACGTCCTGGGGGCGGACCTCCTTGATGCGGAAGGTGACGGGCCCGTGGGGACCCCGGGCCTCGAACCCCATGCCGGCCTGGAGTTCCATGTCCTTGGGGAAGTTCTCCCTCGGGATCTCCCGCAGGAGGGCGGGGTTGGTCTCTCCGTACCCGTCCCGGGGCTCGACGGTCACCTGGGCGGCCGCCCCGGGCTCGAGCCCCTCGAGCCCCTTCTCCAGACCCGAGATGATCTGCCCCGAACCGAAGAGAAAGCCCATGGGCTCTCCGGGGGACGACTGATCCACGACCTCTCCCGAGTCCAGGGAGAGGGAATACTCGATCGTAACGTAGCGGCGGTTCTCCACCTTCATGTCGGCTCCTTGAGCAAAGACCCCGGCCGGCTCCCGCACCGCGCGGGGAGCCTCCGGGGTTGACCAGGGGCAGGCTAGCGTCGGGCCGCGAAAAAGTCAACCTCGGCGGCCGGATTTCCATGCTCGGACTGGCTCTCGGCAGGAGCGCGGGGGGCCGGGGGAACCCAGGGCGCCGAGGAGAAGCCCACAGGGCGATCACGTTCCCCAGCCGCTGGCTCGCTCGGCTGCCCAGCCGCCCGGCCGTTGTCGGACCGGGCTACCTCTGCTACAGTCCATCGCCCTGCCCGCCGCACACAGAGGAGAGGTGCCATGCCCGTCGCACGTAGGGTTCGAGAAGCCATGGAGCGGTCGTCCTGGATTCGACGGATGTTCGAAGAGGGCGCGCGCCTCAAAGCGGAGTTTGGGCAGGAGAATGTCTTCGACTTCAGCCTGGGAAATCCCAACCTGGAACCCCCGGAGGCGTTTCGACGGGTGCTGCGCGAGCTGGCCGCCGAGGAGCGGCCCGGCTCCCACGGTTACATGCCCAACGCGGGCTACCCCGAGGTGCGCGAAGCGGTGGGGGCCCAGGTCTCCCGGGAGCAGGGGGTCCCGGTGCAGGGCCGGCACGTGGTGATGACGGTGGGAGCGGGAGGGGCGCTCAACGCCGTGTTCCGGGCCATCCTGGAGCCCGGCGACGAGATCCTCGTGTCGCGGCCGTACTTCGTGGAGTACGGGTTCTACGCCGAAAACCACGGCGGGGTCTTGCAAGTGGTGCCCACCACCGAGGACTTCGACTTGCGCATCGACGCGCTGGAGGCCGCGTTCTCGCCCCGGACCCGGGCCGTGCTCCTCAACTCCCCCAACAACCCCACGGGAAAGGTCTACTCCCGGGAGAACCTCCGGCAGCTCGGCGATCTCATTGCCCGCAAGTCCGCCCAGTGGGGACGGGTCATCTACCTGATCTCCGACGAGCCGTACCGCAAGATCGTGTACGACGGGGTGGAGGTGCCGGGGGTGTTCCCGCTCTTCCCCAACTGCGTCGTGTGCACCTCCTACTCCAAGGACTTGAGCCTTGCCGGGGAGCGGATCGGGTATGCCGCCGTCAACCCGGCGGCGGCCGAGGCCGACGCCCTGGTGGGGGCCATCACCCTGACCAACCGCATCCTGGGCTTCGTCAACGCGCCGGCCCTCATGCAGCGGGCGGTGGCGCGGCTCCAGGGGGTGACGGTGGACCTGGGACCCTACCGGAGCAACCGCGACCGGCTCTACCAGGGGCTGCGAGAGGCCGGCTACGCCTGTCACTGCCCCGAGGGCGCCTTCTACCTCTTCCCCAAGAGCCCCATCCCCGACGACGTCGCGTTCGTGCGGGAGCTCCAGCAGGAGAACATCCTCGCCGTGCCCGGCACGGGGTTCGGGGGCCCGGGGCACTTTCGCCTTGCCTACTGCTGCTCTCCCGAGACCGTCACGCGCGGCCTCCCTGGCTTCCAGCGAGCGATCGCCCGGGTGCTCTCGAGATAGGCTGTAGATGTCGAATTCAATAAACACAGACCCGGCACCATTGGGCCCAGGGGCGGCGCCCTGGGGTGTCGCCTGCCCGGCGGAGCGCGCCCCGTGCTCCTCCTAGACGGGCACAACCTCATCGGACGCACCCCCGGCCTCTCCCTGGACCGGGAGGACGAGGCCCGCGAGTTCCTCCTGCGGCGCATCGGCGCCGCACGGGGAAGCGGACGTCGGCAGGTGGTGGTGGTCTTCGACGGCAATCGCCCGGGCAGCGCCAAGGAAGGCGCCTTCGGGGGTCTGCGGGTCGTCTACAGCCCCGAGGGGCGCAGCGCCGACGAGGAGATCCTGCGCCGGGTGGCTCGGGGCCACCGGGGCCAGGCGACGGTGGTCACTTCCGACCGGCAACTTGCGCAGCGGGCGCTGGACCTGGGTGCCGGGGTGGAGAGCTGCGAGTCGTTTCTGAGCCGGCTCGAGCGCGACGCCGCCGTCCGCCGGGAGAGCGCACCGTCTGCGGCTGCCTGCCTGGCCCCGAGCGAGGTGGAGGCCTGGCTCCAGGTGTTCCGAGACAAGCACAAAATGTAGTGCCCGCCGAGGGGCTGTCTACTACCTGTTGTGTCTTTCCCCTTTACTCCCGACCCCGTCCTGCGGTACCCTGCGCGCGACCCTCTCCCTGCCCCACCGCGCAGGCCCGGATGAAGCTCAAAAAGCTCTCCCTCTTCGGTTTCAAGTCCTTCCCCGAGCCCACCGAGCTCGTCTTCCACGACGGCATCACCTCCATCGTCGGACCCAACGGGTGCGGCAAGTCCAACCTCATCGACGCCATCCGGTGGGTGATGGGGGAGACCAGCGCGAAGGGGCTGCGGGGCGACTCCATGGAGGACGTGATCTTCTCCGGGAGCGAGTCGCGAAAGCCCTTGAACCTGTGCGAAGTCACCCTGACCCTGACCGAGGCCGAAGGGCATCTGCCCGAGAGGTACGGCTCGTTCCACGAGGTCGCGGTGACGCGGCGCCTCCACCGCTCGGGGGAGAGCGAGTACCTGATCAACAAGGTCCCCTGCCGGCTCAAAGACGTCACCGAGCTCTTCATGGACACCGGGGTGGGCCGCCGGGCCTACTCCGTGGTGGAGCAGGGGCGCATCGACGCCCTCTTGGCGGCCAAGCCCAAGGAGCGGCGCGTCCTCATCGAGGAGGCCGCGGGCATTACCAAGTACCGCAGCCGCAAGGAAGAGACGGTGCGCAAGATGGAGCACACCGCCCAGAACCTGGAGCGGCTGGGCGACGTCATCGCCGAGGTGCGCCGGGAGATGAACGGCCTCAAGCGCCAGGCGGCCCGGGCGGAGGCCTTCAAACGGCTGCGCGCCGAAAAGCGGGGCCTGGAGCGCGACGTGCTGGTGGGGGCGTGGCTGGACCTGCAAGGGCGCGCGGCCCAGGCGCGCCGGAGCTTGGAGGAGCTGGAGGGCGCCCTGGCGCAGGCACAGGCGGGCTCCGGGCGCCTGGAGGCCCGCCTGGAGAAGGGACGCTTGCAGCTCCTGGACGAGGAGCGGGCCCTCGAGAGCCGTCAACAGGGGGTCTACCACCTGCGAAACCAGATCTCCCAGAGGGAGGAGCGGGCCGAGTTCCTCCGGCGCGAGGCCGAGGGGCTGGCGGCTCGGGCGGACGCGGCCCGCACCGAGGCCGCCGATCTGGAAGCCCGCCGGGCCTCCCTGGAGGGAGAGGTTCGTTCCGTTGAGGAGGAGCTCGCCAGGGTCGGGGAGCGGATCGCGAGTCGAGAGGGAGCGCTCGAGGCGCTGCGCGGGGAGCACGGGACGGCGGCGAAGGCCCAGGCCGAGGCCGAGAAGGCCCTGGAAGCCGAGAAGGGCAGAGAGCTCTCGTGCCTGGGAGACCTCAGCCGGGTGGGACATGGCCTGGAGCACGCCCGGCGCCAGCGCGACGAAGCCGTGCGCCGCCTGGAGGGAATGGGCCGCCAGGGGGTGGAGGTCGCCACCCGGCTTCGGGAGCTGGCCGAGGACCTGGAGCTTCGGGACGCCGAGCTCGAAGCGGCGGAACAGGGGCGGGAAGAGGCCCGAGCGGATCGCGTCCGCTGGGAGGAGGAGCTCAAGGGCGTCCGGGGAAGGCGCCAGGCGCTGGGCCGGGAGGTGGAAGAGGCCCGCAAGGCCCTTCACACCGGCCAATCCCGCCTCAAGGGGCTCGAGCAGCTCAAGGACAGCCTGGAGTGGTACGGTGCCGGAGTAAAGGCTGTGCTCGCCGACGCCCGGGCCGGGGGGAAGAACGGGGTGCGCGGGGTGGTGGCCGATACCATCTCGGCTCCCCCCGAGTACGAAGCGGCCCTGGAGGCCGCCCTGGGGGAGCGCCTCCAGTATGTCGTCGTGGAGAGCCCGGAGCGCGGCCTGGAGGGGGTGCGGCACCTCAAGCACAGGCGGGCCGGCCGCTCGAGCTTCGCGCCCGTAAACCTGCGCGAGGGCCCTGCCGCCGCCTTCCCGACCGTGGCGGAGGGGTGGGCGCGGGGCCCCCTGCTGGACCTGGTGACGGTGGCTCCCTCCTACGAGGGGCTGGCGCGGTGCCTCCTGGGCGACGTCTACGTGGTGGAGACCCTGGACCACGCCCTGGGGCTGTGGGCGGCCAACGGGATGCGGGCCACCCTGGTCACCCTGGAGGGGGAGACCGTGAGCCCCGAGGGGGTGATCTCCGGGGGGACGGCCGGAACCCAGGTGCCGGGCCTGCTTCGGCGCAACCGGGAGATCCGGGAGCTGCGCCAGGAGGTGCAGGCTCGGGAAGCGGAGCTCGCCCGGCGTGAAGGAGAGCTCGGGGCGCTGGACGCCCGCGCCGAGGCGGCGGCCGCGAGTCTGGAGGCCATCCGGGAAGAGGTCCACCGGCGCGAGCTCCAGGTGGTGCACGCCGCCAAGGACCTGGCCCAGCTGCGGGAGCGGCGCGATCGGCTCGAGGAGCGCCGGGAGGCCCTGGAGTTCGAGCGGGAGGATCTCTCGAGTGGGGTGGCGCGCCTGGTGACCGAGGCCGCCGCCCTGGAAGCCGAGCGGGTGCGCCTGCTGGGTGTCCAGGACGAGGCCGCGAGCCGTCGGGTCTCGCGGGAGCGCGAGGTGGGGCGGGGGCGGGAGCGGGTCGCTGCCCTCCACGAAGGCCTGACCCGGCTCCAGGTGGAGGAGGCGTCGGACCGGGAGCGGCGCCAGGGGCTGGGGGAGCGGATCCGGACCCTTCGCACCTCCCTGGAGAACGTCGTGCGCCGCGTGGAGAAGCTCGGCCAGGAGGGCCAGGAGTGCACTGGCCTCCAGGAGGAGCGGGGAGCGGAGCTCCTGCGCGTTGCCCGGGAGATCGAGGTCCTGCGCGGGGAGTTGGGGCGGCAGGAGTCGGGCGTCTCGGAGCTGGCCCGCCGCCTCGACGCCCGCCGGGGCGAGCTCACGGGGGAGGAGCGGGCCGCGGCCCAGGCCCGGCGCGAGGTGGACGCCCTCCACAAGCGCGCAAACGAAGCCCAGCTCGGCCTACGCGACCTGGAGCTGCGAGGCGAGACGCTCGCCGAGCGCTTTCGGGAGCGCCTGGGGGGCGACCTGGAGGACGAGGCCTCCCGGGGGGTGTCGGAGGGCTTCGACCCGGGGGCGGCCGAAGCGCGCATCCGGGCCCTGGGGGCCGAGCTCGACGGCTTCGGAGAGATCAACTTGCTGGCCATCGAGGAGCACGAGGAGAAGAAGAGCCGGTTCGAGTTCCTGGAGGCCCAGCGCCGCGACCTGGAGCAGAGCCTGGCGTCCCTGCGGGAGGCAATCCAGCGCATCAACCGGGTTTCGCGGGAGCGCTTCGCCGAGACCTTCGAGAAGGTGAGCGACACCTTCCGGGAGCTCTACCCCCAGCTCTTCCGAGGCGGGGAGGCGCGGCTGGTGCTCACCGAGCCCGAAGACCTCCTGGAGACCGGCATCGACATCGTGGCGCGCCCCCCGGGCAAGCGCCCGCAGCACATCGGGCTGCTCTCGGGCGGAGAGAAGGCCCTCACCGCGGTGGCCCTGATCTTCTCCATCTTTCTCGTGAAGCCGAGCCCGTTTTGCATCCTCGACGAGGTCGACGCACCCCTGGACGAGGCCAACATCGGCCGGTTCTGCGACCTGCTCCGCACCCTCTCGGGCGCCTCCCAGTTCCTCCTCATCACCCACAACAAGTCCACCATGGAGGCGGCCGACCACCTCTTCGGGGTCACCACCGACGAGCCGGGGGTGAGCCGGGCGGTCTCCGTGCGGCTCGCCGAGCACTACCCCGCCCAGGCGGCGTGAGGGTCTGCAAGAGGACCCTCGCGAGCACGCCGAAAGCAAAGGCCCCAGCGTGCGAGCCGAGGAGCCAGCCCCAAGATCCAGATCGGAATCGGGATCGAAATCGCTATCGAAGTCGGGATCGAAATCGATCCGGCTCCCGACGGCGCTTTCGATGAATGCCCTCCTGCGGTCTCAAGCCCGTTCTTCCGCCAGCAGGGCCTCGAGGATGGACGCCAGGGCGTCCATCCGGTAGGGCTTGGGTACCGCGGCGCGGAATCCGTAGGCTCGGTGGTCGGCCATGACCGGATCGTGGGAGTAGCCGGTCGAGGCGACGGCCCGCACTCCGGGGTCGAGCTCCCGCAGCCGCTCCACGGTCTGCGTCCCCCCCATTCCCCCCGGAACCGTGAGGTCCAGGATGACGGCGTCGAAGGGGTCGCCCTCGGCCAGGGCTTCCCGGTACTTGTCCAGCGCCTGGGCTCCGCCTGGGGCGGTCTCCACCCGGTAGCCCAGGAACTCCAGCATGTCCCCGGCCGCCAGGCGGATCATCTCCTCGTCGTCCATCAGGAGCACCCGCCCCCCGCCCCTGGTAAAGACCTCCGCGCACGGGGGGGCGGGGCTCGCGGTGCGCCCGGTGGCGGGTAGGTGCACATGAAAGACCGTGCCGAAGCCCGGCTGGGATTCAAAGCTCAGGTGGCCCCCGTGGCGCTGCACGATGGAGTAGGCGGTGGTGAGCCCCAGCCCGCTGCCCCCCGGCTTGGTGGTGAAGTAGGGATCGAACACCCGGCCTGCATCCTCGGGGCGGATGCCCATCCCCTGGTCGGCCACGGAGACCCGCACGTAGGGCCCGGGCGGGAGGAGAAACGCATTTCCGGCGGGGAGCTCCTCGTTGATGGCTTCCACGCGGATGTGCCCGCCCGCGGGCATGCTCTGGTCTGCGTTGAGCACCAGGTTCTGGAGCACCTGGCCGATCTGGGCGGCGTCGACCTCGGCCGACCACAGACCGGGTTCCAGATCGAGGAGGCTTCCCGTGCGGGAACCCGAGAGGGCGAAGCGCGCAGACTCCGCGATGATCTCTCCCACGGACGTCTCCTTGCGCACGGGGGCTCCGCCGCGGGAAAAGGTCAGGAGCTGGCGGGCGAGGTCCTGGGCCCGGGCGACGGCCTTTTCTGCCTCCTGGAGATTGGCGGCGACGGCGCCGTCGGGGCCGCTTCGTAGCCGGGCGAGGCTCACGTTGCCCAGGATGGCGGTGAGCAGGTTGTTGAAGTCGTGGGCGATGCCCCCGGCGAGGAGCCCCAGGGACTCGAGCTGCTCGGCCCGGGCGACCTCGGCTTCCATCCGCCGCCGCTCGGTGATGTCGCGGAAGATGGCCCGGGTGGCCACCGGGCGGCCGTCCTGGAATCGGCAGTTGGCCGTGCCCTCCAGGAGCACCTGCCGGCCCTCCTTCGTGGTGAAGACCACCTCGATGCGGCCCACTTCCTCGCCGGAGATCACCGCGCGGAAGAGCCTTTCGCAGTGCTCGCGGCAATCCGGGGCAATGACGTCGAAGACGGTGAGGGACGCCAGGTCCTCGCGGGCGTAGCCCAGGGTGCGCAGCCACGCGCGGTTCGCATAGAGAAAGGACCCGTCGGGGGCCACGCTCTGGATTAGGTCGTTGGCGTTCTCGAAGAGGTCCCGGTACCTCTCCTCGCTCTCGGCGAGCGCCTCCACGGCCGCCTGGCGCTCGGTGATGTCGAGGTAGGTGAGCACCACGCGGCTGAGGCCTCCGTTCGCGTCGAAGAGAGGGGTGCTGCAGACGTCGTAGCGGCGGTCGCCGTGGGCCCAGCCCGTGCGCCGGAACGGTTGGCGAAGCGCCAGGCTCTGCTCGAAGGTGCACGGCCCCAGGGGGCGGTCCTGCCCGCAAACCGCTTCGAAGCAGGGACGGCCGGCGGCCGCCTCGTTCCCCCCGAGAACCGTTGCCAGGGCTTGACGGTTGAAGGAGACGACGCGCATGGACGGATCGAGCACCACGATGCCGACCCCCGCGCTGTCGAAGACCGTCTCGATCTCCGTGTGGGCGGCCTGGAGCTCCCGGTGGGTGCCGTGCATGTGCTCGAGGACCTGACCGAAGGCGCCGGCCAGGATCCCGATGGGGTCGAGCTCCAGCAGGGTGTCGTCGTCGAGCTCTTCGGGGCGCAGGGGCACGGTGCCCATGACCCCGAGGAGTTGGTCGGTCTTCTCCCGCACGTAACGGAAGGCGCGCGCCCGCTCGGCCCGCAGGGCCGCGTTCTCGGCACGCAGGCGGACGAGCTCCTGGGCCGCGCCGTGCGGGCCGGAAGGATCCGTTGCCGCCCACGGACCGGCAAGGGTGGAGCTCACGGCCCTCCCCCTACGGGGCGGCCTGCTTCCGCCCACACGGAGATGGCGTAGGTTCCCTGCTCCGCCGTTACGCGGACGCAGTAGCCCATGTTGCCGGCGGCCTCCGGGATGGTTTCCGTGGCGTCCCTGGCGTCGGTGAGGATCGTCACCCGCAGCTCCCCCTCCCGAAGGCGCTCCCGGTGGGCGTTGAGGGCGCGAAGCGCCGTGAGCAGGGCGGAGGGGCAGATCTGGCCCCGGATGTCGAGCGTCAGGGTGTTCACGGCGCGTCTGCCTCGACGCAGGCGGCCAGCGTGCCCGCAGGCCCCGCCGGGACCACGGCCGTCTCGAGAAGCCGGGCCCCGAGCCAGGCGCCCGGGATCATCCCCGCCACGAAGAGCAAGCTCTGGAGGGCGAATACCGGCAACCCCCCGAGCAGGTACCACACGTTGCACCCGCCGGAGAACCGCGAACCCAGAGCCAGGAGCACGCCGCCGGCCAGGGCCGAGGCGTACTGGCGGGCCGGAGCCCGAAGGGCGGGCCGGAACTCCCCCACCAGGGCGGCCGAGGCGAACCCTCCCAGGACGATCCCGAGGATCGTCATGCCCTGCACCGCCGCAATTGCGTCCCACCCGGGTCCGGGGCCCCCGACCAGACGAAGGCCCAGGCCCTCGAGGGAGGCGTCGAGCGGGGTGGTCGCGTAGTAGGCCACCCCCGCCGCGTATTCCGGGACGACCCAGTGGGTGAGGGTGGCCGCGATCTTCGCGTAACAGGTGGTGATCCCCAGGGGCATGCCGGCCAGGAGATAGGAGGCGAGGCTCACCACGGCCAGCGCCAGCGCCGCCTTCGGGGGGGCAAGGTACCCTCGCGCCGGCGAGGGGCCGGTCCACAGGCCCCACCCGCGCCCGTGCCGAAAGAGGGCGACGCCTGCGGCGGCAGCCGGGACCACGAGCCACGCGGGGGCGACCCCCAGGGCCTGGGGCACCGTCAGCACGTCGGGCCAGGAAGCCGCGCCTGCGGCCAGTGCCCGCCACCAGGGGTGGATCTCGGCGTAGAGGCCGCTGCCCAACACGAGCCCCGCAAGAGCGGTCCCCGCGAGCGCGCTGCCGGCCCCGAGCTTGTACAGGGTCCCCACCACGCATCCGCCCGCCAGCACCATGCCCACGCCGAAGAGCAGGCCGCCCAAGGGGGTGAGGACGTTGGGGGGACCCAGGAGGAGGAACGGAAACCGGGGCAGGATCCCCGCGATCCGGGCCCCCTCGAAGAGCACCATGTTCAGGGCGATCAGAAGGGCCAGGCTCGGGAGCAGCCGGGTACTCCGGAAGAGAAACCAGTCCCGGAACGCCCCCGCCAGGCAGAAGCCCGACCGGTGCATCGCGAACCCCGCCACGAGTCCCAGGGCGAGGAAGCCCAGCGAGAGAAGTCCCAAGACGACCTTCCACCCTTGGCGAGACGACGCCGCCGCGCCCCGACCGTCATCCCCCGACGCCATACCGTGCGAACTATAGATCGGTTCGAGGTGCGAGGACCATGAGGCCGACAGCCAGGTTTCGCCGCCTCGGCACCCGGGGTGGGGCAGGAATCCGCGGCCCATCGGGGTGGTGGATGGGGGTGTTGCGGGGACTCGAGCCGGAGTCCCCCCCTCAGTGGTCGCCGCCCACCTCCTTCGCCGCAGATCCCCTGGGCACGAAGGTGCGCCGTTCCAGGGCGTACTTCCTCATCTTGCGCTCCACCGTGCGCCGCGAGAGACCCGAGGCCCGGGCGACCTTCTGGATCTGGCCCCCGAACCGCTTGAGCTGGGCCTCCAGGTACTGCTGCTCGAAGCCCTCCACCACCTGCGCCAGCGCCTCGTCGAAGGGCACGTCCAGGGCACCCCGATCCGCTTCCTCGGCTTCCTCGAAGGCCTCCACACCCATGGCTTCCCGCAGGTGCGCGGGGTGGAGGACCTTCCCGGAGCCGATGACCACGGCGCTCTCCACGATGTTCTCCAGCTCGCGCACGTTTCCCGGGTAGTCGTGGCGCTGGAGGATGAGTGCGGCGCCGGGATCGATGTCCTCGAACCCCTTGCCGTAACGCTTGGCGTACTCCTGGAGGAACGCGTGGGCCAGCAGCAGGATGTCTTCCCTGCGGTCCCGCAGGGGAGGGATCTGGAGGTGCACCACGTGCAGCCGGTAGTACAGGTCGCGGCGAAACGTGCCGCGCCGCACCTCGTCGCGCAGGTGCTTGTTCGTGGCGGCGACGATGCGCACGTCGACGCTGCGGGTGCGGGTCTCCCCCACGGGAGTGATCTGCCCCTCCTGGAGCACCCGCAGGAGGCGCACCTGGAGCCGGGGCTCCATCTCTCCCACTTCGTCCAGGAGCAGCGTACCCCCGGAGGCGGACTCGAAGTAGCCCTTGCGCTCCCGATGGGCACCGGTGAACGCCCCCCGGGCGTGGCCGAAGAGCTCGCTCTCCAGGAGCTCGCCGGGAATCGCCCCGCAGTTGATGGCCAGGAAGGGGCCCCCCGCCCGGGGCGACTCGGCGTGGATGGCTCGGGCGAAGAGCTCCTTGCCGGTGCCCGACTCGCCCTCCAGGAGCACCGTGGCGTCGGTGCGCGCCGCGCGGCGCAGTTTGTCGTAGAGTTGCTGCATGGCGGGGCTGCGGCCCAGGATCTTGCCGTGCAGGTGGGCCTGGGCCCGCTCCCGGCGAAGCGTGCGCACCTCGTCGCGCAGACCCTTGATCTCCAGGGCCCGGGTGACGGTGTGGAGCAGCTCCTCCGTGAGCAGGGGCTTTCGCAGGTAGTCGAAGGCCCCGAGCTTCATGACCTCGATGGCGGAGTCCACCGAGGCGTGGGCGGTCACCACGATCACCTCGGTGTCGGGCCGCTCCTCCTTGATCCGGCGCACCAGGTGCTCACCCCCCTTGCCCCCCATCACCAGGTCGGTGATCACCAGGTCGACGGTCGCCGAGGCCAGGTGCTCCGCGGCTTCTTCGGTCGACCGGGCGCAGGCCACGGTGTGGCCCTGCCCGGAGAGGACCCGGCGCAGGAGGTCGGTCATGCCCGGCTCGTCGTCGACCACCAGGATGTGGGTCTCGCGGGTCATGGGCCTCGGGGTTCCCTGTTCGGGGTTGGAGGTTCCGGGCTCGAGCTTCCGGGGGACGGGGCGCCACCCGGGCAGGGCCCTCGAACCCTCACGAGGAGGCCTCTGCGTGGGGCTCGTGCCACCAGGCCTCCAGTTGATAGGGCACCGGAGTGCCGTCGAGGCGCACCCGGGCCCCGGCGTTGTCCACGGGAACGACCAGGGTGCACCCTGGTGCATCGGGCCCATGGCGCGCCTGCCACCGCTCCCAGACCCGGGGGCGGGTGCTCAGGGCGAAGACGGCCGGCCCCACCGAGCTCATGCCCACGATCTCGGCGCCTTCGTCCCGGAGGGCCCCCATGGTCTCGTAGATCTCGCGGCCGCCCTCCCCGTGGAGGCAGCACTCGGCGTGCTTGGATCCCAGCTGCGCCAGGTCCCAGAGCACGTCGCCCAGGGTGCTCGTGTCGCCCTGGATCATGGCCGGGAGCAGGTCCATGAGTACCCGGTAGGCCTTGTGGGCGGCGTCGCGCCGGTCGAGCGCCCGGGCTCGGGTGAGCAGCGCCTGGGCTTCCTCTTCGCCCGAGGAGACCTTGGGGCCGAGCTGGGGCACGAGGAGCAGGGCCTTCATGGAGCCGGGCAGCGCCGTGCGGTAGACGAGCTCACAGCGGTCGGAGGCGACCACCATGCCCCCGTGCAGGGCGGCCATGGCCCCCACGTTGGTCTCGAAGCCGCGGACCAGGACGTCGGTCTCTCCGGGCGCCTCTTCGCAGTAATTGTGGGCCACGAGCTTTCGCAGGTCCCGCAGGGCCAGGGGGCGACCCAGCATCTCGTTGCAGGCCACCGCCCCCGCGGCCAGGCTGCCCACGGACGAGCCCAGGCCCAGGTGGCGGTGGCCGTGATCGGTCACGTCCAGGTCCAGGCCTCCCCGAAAACCCGTGAGCTCCTGGAAGAGCGCGCACAGGTGTTGCGCGATGGCGGGGCGCGTTCCCCCCGCCGCTCCCCGGGGCCCGGCCCGCAGGACGGCGCGCGCCCGGGAGTGGAGGGCTACCGCGAACCCGATGCCGCCGCCGCCCGGCCGGCCGATGCCGAAGCGGTTCATGTCCGTCACCGAGGCGTGAAGCCGGGCGGGGACCTCCACCTCGCAGACGGTACCCTCGGCGCAGGCCTCCCAAGGCCGAACCCGGCCTCCCCACGCGGGAGGGAAGACGAATCGGGCGGAGTCGCCCGGGGGAAAGGGTGCGAGCTTGGAGTCCGGCACTCGCGTCATGCCACCTGCCTCCTGCGCCGGGGCGGCACGACCCTCTGGGACGCCCCGACGGAGAGTCGGAGCCCCTGGACCTCGGGCGCCGCCTGTCCTAGAGTCTCGATCCTGCGGCCCAGCACGGCGGGCGGGGTCGCCGAGAGACGGCGCGCCCGGATCGGACCGCCGGGGGCGCGCGCACACAGGCGCTGGGTGAAAGGAGTCCCATGGGGAGGCGGCGACGCTCTGGCTGCGGCGACGATAACACGCGCGCCCGGTGCAGACCAAACGGTAGTTTGGCGCAGACCGCAGGGCCGCAGGGCGACCTGGCCGCCGCGCTCCTGACGGGCATGCGCGAGGGCGCCTTCCTGGTGGGTCCCGAGGGGGACGTACGCGCATTCAACCCCGCCGCCGAGGTGATTACCGGCCGCGGGGCGGGGGAGGTGCTGGGGGAGAGCTACTTCCAGGCCCTGGGGTGCGACGGCCGAGAGGATCGCGGGGCCCCGGCGTCCTCGGGAAGTATCTGGACGGAGCGCACGTGCCGCGGCACGCGGGCGGACGGCAGCCCGCTCGTGCTTCGCCTGCGCACCCGGTGGGTGGGCGACCGGGCGGGGCGACCCACGGGCCAGCTGGGCCTGTTTTCCGAGGTCTCCCTGCAAGAGAGCCTCCAGCGAAAGCTCGTGGCCCACGAGCGCATGGCGAGCCTGGGAGAGCTGGCGAGCTCGCTCGTGCACGAGATCGGAAACCCCGTGGGGGTGATTCTGGGCTTTGCCCGCCTGCTCGTGGAGGAGGGGGGCCGGGACCCCGGCGGCGAGCTCCGCGAGCGCATCTACGCCGAGGCCCAGCGATGCCGCGAGATCGTGGGGCAGTTTCTCGACTATGCCCGGTCTTCCCGAACCCTGCCGCGGCCCACCCCCCTCAACTTGGGAGACCTGGTCCGGGAGACCCTTGCCCTGGTCGCGTACCGCATGAAACGGCAGGGGATCGCCTGGCAGGTGGGGTGGGAGCCGGAAACCCCCCTGGTGGAGGCCGATCCGGGCGAGATGAAGCAGGTGCTCCTGAACCTGCTCCTCAATGCCGTGGAGGCCATGGGGGAGGGCGGAACGGTGCGGATCTCGGGGCGGCGCCTGGAACGGGAGACCCTCGTGGGGGGGGATTCCCTCCTCGCCCCCCGGCCCGCCGTGCTCCGGCGAGCGTGGGCCGAGGTGCGGGTGGAGGACGAGGGGTCCGGCCTCGGAAGCCTGGACCCCGAGCGATTCTTCGAGCCGTTCTTCACCACCAAGGAGAAGGGTGGCGGCCTCGGCCTCCTGGTGTGTCGGCGGATCCTGGGGGAATGGGGGGGAGAGATCTCCCTCGCAAACCGCCCGGGTGGTGGGGTGTGCGCCACAGTGCGCCTGCCCGGGTGGGGCGGCGGGGAACCCTGAGGGCATGCCGCTGCTGCGTCGTGGCACGGGGGAGGCGTTCATCGCGAGGACCCGTAGAGGCTCTCCCGCAGGGCCGCCGTGACGCGTGCCACCCGCTCGGGGTGCCGCACCGGGGTGACCGGCTCCCACTCCTCCCACGGTCCCAGGAGGTCCTGGTAGGGGCGGCCGCAGGCCCGGGAGCAGAAAATGGTGGGGACGGGCGTGCGGCGGGCCGCGACCTCCCGGAGCAGGGCCAGGAGGCGGTCCCGGTTCTCCTGGGTCCGGGTGTGGAAGATCAGGGCCCACTCCGGGCGGTCCGCCCCTCCCCGGCCGAGCTTGCCGCGTACCGGCTCCCGGGGGTGGGCGTCGCCGAACCCGTGCAGGAGCTCCAGCGCCTCGTCCTCGCCCGGGAGGAGCGCGACCACCTTCCAGCACTCCCACGCGGGGCCCAGCGCGATCCGGTCGGCGCCGCTGCGCAACTGCTCCAAGAGTGCCGTGAGGCAGGGCAGGCAGTCCCCCTGGAGCCGCGCCTTGGTCTCACGCAGCCCGGGATCGCTCTCGAAGCTCACCCAGCCTTCCCGGGAGGCACGCCGGCCCAGGTAGATCATCCGGCTGCCGGGTGCCGGGTGCCACGTGCCGCGTCGAGATGCGCGTTACCCGTCAACTCGGCAGTCGGAACTCGGCGCCTGGAACCTGGCACGTGGAACGTGGCACTTGGCACCCTCCCTTACCCCCCCACCACTGCCAGCTCGCCTGCGCCTTTCCACCGGCGGAAGAGCTGGTGCTCGATGCGCAGGGCGTCGAGGACCTTCCCCACGGTCTGGTCCACGATCTCCTCCACGGTGCGGGGGCGGTGGTAGAAGGCCACCATGGGGGGAAGGATCACCGCCCCCAGGTCCGCGCAGCGCCGCAGCAGGTCCAGGTGCCCCTTGTGCAGCGGCGTCTCCCGGAAGAGCAGGACGAGGTCCCGGCGCTCCTTGATGGTCACGTCGGCGGCGCGGATGAGGAGGTTCTCGTTGTAGGAGTTGGCGATGGCCGACGCGGTCTTCACCGAGCAGGGGGCCACCACCATCCCGTCGGTGAGGAACGAGCCGCTGGCGATGGCCGCCCCCACGTCGTCCACGTCGTAGGAGCGGGCGGCCAGGCGCTCCACGTCCTCGGCCTTCCAGTCGCTCTCCAGGGCGATGTTGCGGCGGCTGGCGTGGGAGAGCACGAGGTGGGTCTCCACGCCGAGTTCCGCGAGCACCTGGAGGAGCCGGATGCCGTACTGGGGGCCGGTTGCCCCCGAGATCCCGACGACGATGCGCTTTCTAGCCATGGGCGTGTCTCCCGGCGAAAAGGTCTTGGGCCTTTTCCAGGGCCCGGGGCTCGATCTCGGCGGGGCGCCGACCCCCGGCGCGCTCGTACCCGGTGGCGTCGACCGCCAGTTTGGACGTCCGGAAGGGCGCGGGGCAAGAAGGGTCGATGGGCAGCGCCTTGAGATCGCTCAGGATGAGGCAGTCCCGGTCGGGCTGGCATCGGGTGGCTACCGACCACTCCACCCGGCCCGGATCGGAGGGGTCCACGTCGGCGGCCACCGCCACGGCCTTCTTGACCACCCCGAGGGTGAGGAGCTGGAGGAGAAGGCCCCGGATCTGCTCCCGGGGTGCCGGGTCCAGCCGCGCGACGACGCAGAGCCCGCAGGTGCCGGGCACGAAGTGGAGCTCCCGGAGGAAGGGGAAGAGGCTGCGCACCCGGGGGGCGGTGTTGGCCTCGGAGACGACCGCCAGCAGCAGATCCCCCTCGGGCCCGGTGGGGTGGAGGGCGTGGTAGAGGGGCGCCGCCCGGTGGGTGATCCTGCGCACCCGGAAGGTCGGGGTGCCGGGGAAGACCAGGGAGTATCCACCCACTTCTCCCAGGGGTCCGTCGGGGCGTTCCTCCGAGGGATCCACCTCGCCCTCCAGGAGAAACTCGGCCCGAGCCGGCACGGGTATGCCCGTGAAGGGGGCGGCCACCACGTCCACCGGTCGGCCCCGCAGGCCCCCGGCCACCGCGAGCTTGTCCACGCCTGCCGCCCCCCGCAGCGCAAAGGAGGCGAAGGTCAGGGGGTCGACGCCGATGACCACGGCGGCGGGCAGGGGCTCGCCCCGGGCCTTGGCGCGGGCGTAGAGGTCGGAGAGGGGAGGGTTGACCAGGGCCACGCCCAGGTCCCGGGGGCCCCGCAGCTCCATCCGGTGGATGCCCCGGGCCACCGTGCCGCTCTCCGGGTCCAGGGCGGAGACCATCCCGGTGGTCACGTAGGGAGCCGAATCCTCCCGGCAGTGGGTGAGGAGGGGGAAGATGTCTTCCAGCGGCCGGTCGTCGGGCTCCGCACACTCCAGGACCGGAGCCCCGGCCCCCGCCTTCACGACCCGGGGCGGGACGTGCCGGGCGAGGCGCCGGGCGAGCTCCCCCGGCAGGTCCGGCTCTTCCACGTCCATGGCCCAGGCGAGGAGCTCCCGCCCGTAGAACAAATTCCCCACCACCGGGACCGGGTGGGCACCCACCCGGGAGAGGTGGACGGCCCCCTCCCCCCGCTGCCCCGCCACGGCCAGCACGGCGGCGGCCTCGTGGACCGGGGAGAGGGGTACGGAGATCTCCAGGAGCCGACCCCTCTCCCTCAGGGTGTCCACGGTCTCGCGCAGGTCCCCGAAGGCCACTACCGCCAGGCCTCCGGGATCTTGTTCACGAAGGAGACCACCTGGATCGACCACGGCTTCCCGACCCACTGGCCGCGGCCGAGCCGGGGCCAGAGGCGGTCGGGGTACTTGTCGGGGTTGTCGGACATCTTGGCCCGCACGCACTTGCAGCAGTATTTGGCCCGCCCCGGCGTCAGGTCCCGGATGGTCATGTCCAGCTCCACGTCGAACACGGCCTCGTTCAGGTCGGTGAGGATGAAGGTATCGTATTCTTGCATCGTCTGCTCCTCGAGTTTCGTGTCGGGCCGGTCGGACCTGTCAGACGGGTCGGACCGGTCTTGCGGTCCTCAATCCTTGAACCCGTAGCTCGTCCAGTTGTCGAGCACCTTCTTCTTGACTTCGTCCGGGTAGACCTTGTCGAAGGACACCAGGATCGGGATGTCGGACTTCTTCCAGTCGAGCGGCGTGAGACAGTCGAAGAGCACCTTGGAGCCCTTCCCGATCTTCCGCTCGGCGATGGGGGCGAAGGGGTACAGCGGCGTGCCCGCCGAGTTCTTGTACACGTGGATGCCGTCGACGGGGTGGCACTTGGTCGTCAGGGCGTGGATGACCTTGTCCTTGTCGTAGATGTCGGTCTCCTCGTCCACGACCACGGCCATGTGGAACCACGGCCCGAGCTTGCTGCCGAAGATGAGCTGGGCGATCTGGCTGGCGATGCCCGCGTAAGCGTGGCGGGTGCCGACGACCACCAGGTGGTGGGTGGACTCGGGCCACATGAACACGCCCGTGATCGGGATGCCCTGGCTGCGCAGCAGCTTGTCCATCTCGAGCCCCAGGGAGAAGGAGCGCAGGAGCTGCCCCTCGTCCGTCGGAACGCCCATGCAGGAGATCGGCATGATCGGGTTGTTCCGGTAGGTGATGGCCCGGCAGCGGTACACCGTGCGCGGGTCCCGGGGCGAGGTGCGGTAGCCCGTGTACTCGCCGAAGGGGGCCTCCTCGAGGGCGATGTTCGGGAGGATGTCGCCCTCGATGATGATCTCGGCGTGGGCCGGCACCATCAGGTCGGAGAGCTCGCACTTCACCATCTCCACGCCCTCGCCCATGAGCATGCCGCAGAACTCGTCCTCGGGGATCTGGGCCGGGGCGCAGGCGGCGATGCCGGCCAGGGGGTCCATGCCGATCACGGTGGCAAACGGCATGGGCTGGTTCCTCGGCACGGCCTTGTTCCAGAACATCTTGCCCATGTCCGAGAAGGGCAGCACCGGCCCCACCATGGTCTTTTCGTCGAACACCATCTGGCGGTACATGCCCCAGTTGATGGCCCGGGTGTCCGGGTCCTCGGCCACGATCATGTGCCAGGTGGAGAGGTAGCGGCCGCCGTCGCCGGCGTGCACCATGGGGGCCGGCAGATCGAAGAGGTTCACCGCGTCGCCGGTGATCACGTTCTCCTTGCAGGGGGCCTTGCTCCGATCCACCACCCTGGGCTTGTGGGGCGTGCCCTTGTCGGTGCGCTCCAGATAGACCTGGGCGATCTGGGGGATCGGGGTTTCCGGCGGCAGGCCCAGCGAGATGGCGAGCTTACGGTAGGTGGCCAGGGGCGCGCCGAAGGCCTCGAACCCTGGGTACTCCTTGATCTTCTTGAAGTAGGGCGAGGGTCCCTGTTTCTCGCACACCCGGCGCACGATGGCGCCCATCTCCATGTCCCAGTCCACCTCCTGCTCGACCGTGACCAGGTCGCCGGAGGCGTCCAGGGCCTGGATGAACTCCCGATTGTCCTTGTAGTACTTGTGCGCCATGAGTCCGCTCCCTGCTGGGCAGCGAGGCCGCCGGGCGGCTTGGCTGCGAAGTGAAGGTGAGTTCCAAAAGGGGGTTGCGCCGCCGAGCCGCCGAGCTGGCCGGCGGCCGGCTCCGCCGGCCTACCCCCACCCCATGTTCGAGACCTTGTCCACCAGGGGTTGCCACTTGCCCTGGGCTCTCAGGATGAACTCCCCGAGTTCCCGGAGCATCCCTTCGCCCCCGGCCCGCCGGGTCACGAAGTGGGAGACCTCCAGGACCTCGGGACACCCGTTGGCGGGGGAGACGGCGAACCCCACCCGGCGCATGGCCCCGAGGTCGATGATCTCGTCGCCCACGTAGCAGACCTCGTCCAGCCCGATCTGCATCTCGGCGATGAGCTCCTGCATCTTGGCCCACTTGTCCTTCGCCATGTACACGCGCTTGATCCCGATCTCCTCGGCCCGGGCGAGCACGCTCTTGGACTTCCGGGTCATGAGGGCCACCTCGATGCCCATCATCATCAGGGCGTTGGCGCCGAACCCGTCGTCGTGGTGAAAGGCCTGGAACTTCACCCCCTCCTCGTTGAAGAGGACCATCCCGCTCGTGAGTACCCCGTGTACGTCGAGCACCACCACCTTGATCTTCCTGGCCCGCTCCGTAGCGTCGATGTAGTCGTAGGGCATCGTCATTCTCCTTCACGTGGCCGCGGCTCCGCGATCCGACAGACCCATCCTGTTCCTCCTGTCATCCTGTCCCCGTCGATCCTACTCCAGCCCCAGCTCCGCCCACCGCGCCTTCACCCGCTCGAGCACCTCCTTCGACATCTCCACCTGCACCGGTTTTTCCTTCCATTCGAAGGGGAGGGTGGCGTCCATCACGATGCGGGAGGTGATGAACTTGTTGTCGCTCTGGAAGAGGGCGGGGTCCAGGGGCGTGGATCTGCCCCGGTTGATGAGCTGGGTGCCCCGCAGGGGGTCGTAGCGGGTCGCAAGCGCCCACCACACGCGCGGGAGGTCGTCGGCCTGGATGTCGTGGTCGACGACGATGAGGCCCTTGAGGCCGTAGGTGCAGGTGTTGGAGGCGATGACCGCGGCGGCCACCTGGTCGGCGTGGCCCGGGTACATCTGCTTGACCGAGACGATGGCCCAGAACCGGCCGCAGGCCTCCGGGGGCATGTAGACGGACTGGATGCCCGGGATCTTCATCTTCGTGAGCTCGGTCCACAGGGTGGCATTGCGCACGAAGGCCAGCATCATGTGGTTGTCGTTGACGGGCCGCCCCACCGACGCGGCCAGCAGGATCGGGTCGTCGCGGTGGTAGATCCGCTCCACCTCGATGGCGGGCTTTACCACCTGCTTGTAGACCTCTTCGGTGTAGTACCCCGTGTACTCCCCGAAGGGCCCCTCGGGGCGCAGGTTGTCCCCGTCCACGTATCCCTCGAGCACGATCTCGGCGGTGGCCGGGATGGGAAGCCCCGTCAGCGGAGCCTTCACCACGTCCACCGGCTCGCCCCGCAGGGTGCCCACCACGTCGTACTCGTTGGCGCCCTCCACCATGGCGCTCCCGGCGAGCATGAGCAGCGGGTCGCACCCCACCACCATGCAGATGGGCATCTTCTTGCCGGCCTTGCGGTACTTCTGCAGGATACGGTCTCCCCGCTTGCCCTTCAGGATCTGGGCGCCCACGGTCCTGGCGTCCAGCACCTGGCTGCGGTAGGTGCCCAGGTTGATCTCCCCGGTCTCCGGGTCCTGCACCACCATGAAGCACGCGGTGCCGATGAACCGGCCGCCGTCCTTCTCGTAGAACTTGGGGGCGGGGAGCTTCGTCACGTCCACCGCCGCCCCTTCGATGACGTTCTCGAAGACCGGCCCCGTCTCCACCTCCCGGGCCCGGATCACCTCGCCCACCGAGAGCTTCATCCACTCGTAGCTCAGGTCGCACATGGAGAGGTGGCTGGGCTTTCCAAGGATCTTCGCGAAGCGTTTGGTGTTGCTGAAGGCGCCGAACATCACACGGCCCACGCTGCCCTTGACCTTCTCGAAGAGCAGCGAGGGTCCGCTCTTTTCCTCCACGAGCTTGGCGATGTGGGACATCTCCAGGTCCCAGTCGACCTCTGCGGTCACGCGTTTCAGGTCGCCGTCCCTCTCGCAAAGTGCTATGAACTCCCGAAGATCCATGCTCTTCCTCCTCGTCTGCGGCAGGCCGGCCACTGGAGTCGCGTCCGCTTCAAAACGTGGTTCGAGTGTAGAAGGCGGACACTGCCTGGTCAATTCATATAACTTTATGCTATCCATAAGGAAAACTTGCATGTTCGAAGTGGGGAGGCCCCCGTGCTCAACTTCAACCAGCTCCGGGCGTTTTGCGAGGCGGCCCGCAGCCAGAGCTTCTCCCAGGCCGCGCGCAACCTCTGCGTCACCCAACCCGCGGTCACCGGGCAGATTCGCGCCCTGGAGGCGGCTCTGGAGCTCAAGCTCTTCAAGAAACGGGGCCGTCGGATGGTCCTGTCCGAGGCGGGCGCGCTCCTGTTCCAGCAGGCGCGGGAGGTCTTCGAGATCGAGAAGCGGATGGAGCGCCTCGTGGCGGAGGTGCGGGAGCTCAAGCGGGGGCTGCTCAAGATCGGCACCACCAAGACCTATGCCCGGTACCTCATGCCGGGTCTCATCAGCCGCTTCCGGGCCGCCTACCCCAAGATCAAGGTGATTCTCGACGAGGGGAGCTCCCTGGAGGTGTGCCGCAGCCTCCTGGGCCTCAAGAACGAGCTCGCGGTGGTCGCCCTGTCGGAGGAAGGCAAGGGGTTGACCCTGCGGCCCTTCCGGGAGGAGGAGGTGGTGCTGCTCGCGGCGCCGTCCCACCCCTTGGCCCGAAGGAAGCGGGGCATCTCCT
The DNA here is from genome assembly GCA_040756475.1 of Thermodesulfobacteriota bacterium. Classification (NCBI taxonomy): domain Bacteria; kingdom Pseudomonadati; phylum Thermodesulfobacteriota; species Thermodesulfobacteriota bacterium. Next base: position 7,232 of record JBFLZB010000027.1, on the reverse strand, counting down.
TTGGCGACCTCTCCGGGCAGCTCGTCATCCTCAAGGAAGAGGGCTCCAGCACCCACGCCCTGGTGCGCCGGCTCTTCGACCGTTGGGGCCTGTCCCCCGACGTGCTGCTGGAAACGAGCAACGTGGAGTTCATCAAAGAGATGGTCGAGAAGGGCGAAGGGCTCACGTTTCTGGTGCGCTCGGCGGTTGCCCGGGAGCTGGCGGAGGAACGGCTCCGGGTCGTCCCGGTCCGGGACCAGGAGATGGCGCTCCAGGTGTACACCGCGTTCCGGGAGGAAGGCGAGCTTTCCCCTGCCGCTCGGGCTTTCCTCGCGATTCTGGAAGAGGAGCGCGGCGAGTTCGGCCGGCGGATGTCCCCGTCCTCTTGACGCACGTCCGGCATGCGGTCTTCGCCGGCCGCCTCTGGAAGCGCCGACCGAGGCGCCGCGGGCGGGCGATCGTGTCGGATCCGCGCCGGGATTGTCTCTTGACTTGCCCCGGGGGCCCGTCTACGATGGCCTTCGAGCGCGGAGAGGCCTATGCACCTGGAAAAACTGGACCTTCTGGAGCAACGGCTGACCCGGCTCGTAGACCACTTCAACCGGCTGAAGGAGGAGAAGATCCTCCTCGAACGCCGCCTCGAAGAGAAGACCGGGCGGCTTGGCGACCTCGAGCGGGAGGTCGAGGAGTTTCGGAAGGAACGGGATGTGATCCGAGAGAGACTGGGCCGGCTGGTGGAGACCCTGGAGCGGCTCGAGGCGTTGGAGGCGGCGGCAGGCGGCGGGGCGACCTGATGGGCACGGTTCACCAGGTGGAGATCTTCGGACAGGGCTACACCCTGCGCGCCGACGTCGAGGGGGAGCACGTAAAGCGCGTTGCCGAGCTGGTGGACCGGAAGATGCGCGAGGTGGCCTCGGCCGCCCGCACGGTTTCCACCCTGCAGATCGCGGTGCTGGCCGCCATGGACCTGGCCAGCGAGCTCCTCCAGGAGCGGGTTTCCACCCAGGCGTGGACGGCCGAAGTGGAGGAACGCCACGCGGGCCTGGCCCGGCGCATCGACACCCTTCTTCCAGAGGTGTTTGCAGCGAAGACGACCGAATTCCCCTGCTGTGCGCGTGATTCCGCTGGAAGCTGTTGAGCCAACGGCATGACGTTGGGGGTCCTCCCTATCCGTGGATGGCATGCCCTCCGGGGAGCCCGTGAAACGGTTACAGGACGCCCACCTTTCCACGCGAGGTTCAACCGAACCTTAGGAACACGGCACGAGCGGGGGATCTCTTTCTCTCCGGATCCTCTTCCCCTTCGTCGCAGCCTGCCATCCCCCTTCCCCGGGGTGGCAGTGCGCCCTTCACGAGCCTCCTGACCCGCCCGGCCGCCGGCGAGACTGCCCGGTCCTTCCCAGGGAAAGGAGACCCCCTTGGACGTCATGGCAATTGTAGTCCTCCTGGCGGCGGTGGCCGTGGCGGCCGCCCTCGCGGTCGGCGTGCTCGTGGGCCGACGGCGCGGCCAGACATCCTTCGAGAACGCCCGGGCCGAGGCCCAGGCACTGCGGGAGGAGGCCCGCAAGGAGGCGGAGATCCTCAAGAAGGAGGCGATCCTCCGTGCCAAGGAGGAGACCTTCGCCGAGAAGGAGCGCGTGGAGAAGGAGCTCGAAGAGCGCAAGAGCGAGGTCCTGGCCGTAGAGAAGCGGGTACAGCAGCGCGAAGGCAACCTCGACAAGAAGGAAGAAAACCTCGACAAGCGGGAGACCCGCTTGCAGGAGCGGGAGGACAGCCTGGAGGAGCGTACGGCCGATGTGCAGAAGGCACAGGAAGAGGTGGAGGCCAAGGGCGCAGAGGTGACCCGGCAGCTCGAGAGGGTGGCCGGGATGAGCGCCGAAGAGGCCAAGGAGGAGCTCAGACAGTCGCTCCTGAGCGAGGCCCGCCACGACGCGGCCCGGGAGATCCGGGAAGCGGAGGAAGAGGCGAAGAAGATCGCCGACAAGAAGGCCAAGGAGATCATCAGCCTGGCCATCCAGCGCTACGCGGGCGAGTACGTGGCCGAGCGCACGGTCACGAGCGTGCAGCTCCCGGGGGAGGAGATGAAGGGGCGCATCATCGGGCGTGAGGGCCGAAACATCCGGGCCATCGAGGCGGCAACGGGGATCGACCTCATCGTGGACGACACTCCCGAGACGGTGCTGCTGTCGGGATACAACCCCGTGCGGCGCGAGATCGCCCGGGTGTCGCTGGAACGGCTCATCAGCGACGGGCGCATCCACCCGGCCCGGATCGAAGAAGTGGTCAAGAAGGTCACCAAGGAGGTGGAGCAGGAGCTCAAGGAAGCCGGCGAGCAGGCCACCTTCGACGTGGGGGTCCACGGCATCCACCCGGACGTGATCAACCTGCTGGGGCGCCTCAAGTACCGCTCGTCATTCGCGCAGAACGTGCTCAACCACTCCCTCGAAGTGGCCTTCCTGTGCGGCATCATGGCCTCCGAGCTCGGCCTCAACGTCAAGCAGGCCAAGCGGGCGGGGCTCCTGCACGATCTGGGGAAGGCCGTGGACCACGAGGTGGAGGGCTCCCACGCCACCATCGGGGCCGATCTGTGCCGCAAGTACGGCGAGCCCAAGGAAATCGTCCATGCCGTAGCCGCCCACCACGACGACGTGCGGCCCGAGTCGATCCTGGCGGTGCTCGTGCAGTCGGCCGATGCCCTCTCGGCGGCGCGGCCGGGGGCGCGGCGCGAGATGCTCGAAACCTATGTGAAGCGGCTGGAAGACCTGGAGCGCATCGCCAACTCCTTCGACGGAGTTGCGAAGTCCTTTGCGATCCAGGCCGGCCGGGAGATCCGCATCATCGTCAACAACGACCGCGTGGACGATGACACGGCGGTGCTCCTCTCCAAGGACATCGCCCGCAAGGTCGAGAAGGAGCTCTCCTACCCCGGCCAGATCCGGATCACCGTGATTCGGGAGACCCGGGCCGTGGAGTACGCCAAGTAGTGGGCGGCCTGAGGCTTCTCTTCCTGGGGGACGTGGTGGGGGAGCCGGGGCTGGCTGCCGTGGAGACCCGGCTGCCGGCACTGCTGGCCGATACCGGCGCGCGGCTCGTGGTGGCCAATGGGGAAAACGCGGCGGCGGGTCTCGGGATCACGCCGGCGGCGGCCCGCCGGCTCTTTGCCGCCGGCGTCCAGGTGATCACCACCGGCAACCACGTGTGGGACAAGAAGGAGATCCTGGGGCGGATCGACCACCTGCCGCGGCTGTTGCGCCCTGCCAACTACCCCCCGGGCACGCCCGGGGCCGGCTGGTGTACGGTCGACGTGGACGGGGTGGGGGTGGGGGTGGCGAATCTCTCCGGCAGGATCTTCATGGACCCCCTGGACTGCCCCTTCCGGGGCGCGGACGAGGTCCTCGCCCGGTTCCCCGCCGGGGTGCGCGTCCGTCTCCTGGACTTCCACGCCGAGGCCACCAGCGAGAAGCAGGCCATGGGCTGGCACCTGGACGGCCGGGTCACGGCCGTTCTCGGCACCCACACCCACGTGGCCACCGCCGACGCCCGGGTGCTCCCGGGCGGAACCGGCTTCATCACCGACGTGGGCATGACCGGCGTTCGCGATTCGGTCATCGGGGTCTCGGCCTCGAAGGCCCTGGCCCGGTTTCGCACCCGCATTCCCCGGGGGCACGCCGTGGCCGAGGGGCAGGCGACCGTCTGCGGGGTCCTGGTCACGGCCGACCCGGACACGGGGCGCTGCCTGGGCATCGAGCGGGTCGAGCGGGGACCCTAGCCGCGCCCCCCGAGCCCGCGACGGGACCCTGCGAGGGCGCGGAGGAAGGAAGGCCTCTCGGCCTGGGGATCGGTATTGGTATCGACCGGACTTCGACACCGATCCCGAGAGCGATTTCGATCCCGATACCGATGGCGATACCGATAGCGATTTCGATTCCTTCCTGTGGTATGTTTCCAAGCTTTCCGGGCGCCCACCCAATGCAAGGATGACGGGATGGAGGACCGCAGCGACAACGCCTTGATCCGCCAGCGCCTCGAGACCCTCGCGGCCTTGCGGGCAGCCGGCGTAAACCCCTACCCCAACGACTTTCGGCCCACCCATGCCGCGGCCCAGATTCTAACCGAGCACGGGGACAAGGATGCCGAGGCCCTGGCCGCCCTGGGGCAGACCTTTGCCCTGGCGGGGCGCGTGATGGCGCTTCGCAGCTTCGGCAAGGCCGCCTTCGTCAAGCTCCAGGACCGGTCCGGCCAGCTCCAGGCCTACGTAAAGCGCGACGGGGTGGGGGAGGAGGCCTTCGGCGTCTTCTCGCGCACCGACGTGGGCGACTTCCTGGGGGTCGAGGGGCCGCTGCTGCGCACCCGAACGGGGGAGCTCACCCTGGAGGCCCGTCAGGTGCGGCTCCTGTGCAAGAGCCTGCGCCCGCTCCCGGAGAAGTGGCACGGTCTCACGGACAAGGAGACCCGCTACCGCCAGCGGTACGTGGACCTGGTGGTCAACCCCGAGGTGCGCGAGGCCTTCCGGCGCAGGAGCCGCCTCATCCACCTGGTGCGTGGGTTCTTCCTGGGAAGGGACTTCCTGGAGATGGAAACCCCGATGATGCAGCCCATTCCCGGAGGAGCGACCGCGCGGCCTTTCGTGACCCACCACAACGCACTCGACATGACGCTCTACCTTCGCGTGGCCCCGGAGCTCTATCTCAAGCGCCTCGTGGTGGGGGGCGTGGAGCGCGTCTTCGAGATCAACCGAAACTTTCGCAACGAGGGGCTCTCGAACCAGCACAACCCCGAGTTCACGATGCTCGAGTTCTACCAGGCGTACGCCACCCATGAAGAGCTGATGGACCTCACCGAGGAGCTCTTCGTGTATCTCGCCGAGGAGCTCGCCGGGGGCCGGAAGATCGTCTACCAGGGGGAAGAGATCGACTTCACCCCGCCCTGGCCGCGGCTCACGGTGCAGCAGGCGGTGGCGCGCTACGGCGAGCTCACCGAGGAGCAGACCGAGGACCCGCAAGCGGTGCGGGCCTATGCGGCCCGCCTGGGGCTCGAGACGGCGGGAGTTCCCCACGGCAAACTCCTGGCCGAAGTCTTCGAGACCGTGGCCGAGCCCCACCTCCTCCAGCCCACCTTCGTCACCCGGTACCCGGTGGAGGTCTCGCCCCTTTCCCGGCGCAACGAAGAGGATCCCCGGTTCGTGGACCGGTTCGAGCTCTACATCGCCCGGCGGGAGATCGCCAACGCCTTTAGCGAGCTCAACGACCCGTTGGACCAGCTCGAGCGGTTTCGCAGCCAGGCGGCCGAACGGGAGGCCGGGGACGAGGAAGCCCACTGGGTGGATCTGGACTACGTGCGGGCCCTGGAATACGGCATGCCCCCGGCGGCCGGGGAGGGGATCGGGATCGACCGGGTTGCCATGCTGTTTACCGACAGCCCCTCGATCCGCGACGTAATTCTCTTTCCCCACATGCGCCCGGAGGCGTAGGTGCCCGTGGCCGCCGCCTACGAGCTCGGCATCGCCCTGCGCTACCTCAAGGCGCGCCGGGGCGAGCTCTTCATCTCGCTGATCACCTGGATCAGCGTGGGGGGCGTGGCCCTGGGGGTGATGGCGCTGGTGGTGGTGCTCTCGGTGATGACCGGGTTCGAGGAGGATCTGCGCGACAAGATCCTGGGCACCAACGCCCACGTGATGGTCTACCCCATGGGGGGCACCCTGCGAAACCCGGAGGCGGTCGCCCGGGAGGTGGAGCAGGTGCCCGGCGTGGTGGCCGCCGCTCCCTTTGCCATGAGCCAGGTGATGCTGATGGTGGGGCGGTCGGCCCAGGGGGCGGTCTTTCGGGGCATCGACGTGGAGAGCGCGGGCAGGGCGACGGAGATCGAGCGCTTCGTCGTGGAGGGGAGGCTTGCGGACCTCGGCGGGGACGTTCCCGGCCTCCTGGTGGGCCGGGAGATGGCCCGCAACCTGGGTCTCTTCCTCGGCGACGTGGTCCAGATCGTGAGCCCCGTGGGGAGTCCGACGCCGCTGGGGGTGCTCCCCCGCACTCGAGCCTTCCGGGTCGCCGGGATCTTCGCCTCGGGGATGTACGAGTACGACACGAGCTTTCTCTTCGCGTCCCTGCCCACGGCACAGGATTTCCTGCGACTGGGGCAGGACGTCCACGGCATCGAGGTGCGCACCCGGGACCTCTACGGCGCGGGCAAGACGGCCCGGGCGGTGGAGGCGCGTCTGGGGCCCGGGTACTGGACCCGGGACTGGATGGAGATGAACCGCAACCTCTTCAGCGCGCTGAAGCTCGAAAAGATCGTGATGTTCGTCATCCTGGCGCTCATCGTGCTCGTGGCCGCATTCAACATCGCGGCCACCCTGATCATGGTGGTGATGGAAAAGGCGCGCGACATCGGTATCCTCAAGTCCATGGGGGCCACCGGGCGCTCCATCCGCCGCATCTTCATGCTCGAGGGGCTCGTGATCGGGGGGCTGGGCACCGGGGGAGGGCTCCTGGGGGGCTGGGTGCTGTGCGTGCTCCTCAAGCGGTACAAGTTCATCGATCTCCCCGGCGACGTGTACTACATCGATACCCTCCCCGTGGTGATGAAGCCCGAGGTCTTCGCCCTGGTGGCGGTGTGCGCGGTGGCCCTGTGTTTCCTGGCCACCCTCTACCCCTCCTGGCAGGCCTCTAGGCTCGACCCGGTGGAGATCCTCCGGTACGAGTAGGCGGCCCATGGTCTCCCTCTTCCGCAAGGACAGGAAGGACGACAGGGCGGCGGCCGAAGAGCACTACACCCGGGGCCAGTGGTCCCAGGCCCTGGAGGCCTACCTGCGGATCGGGGCGCGGGAGCCCGACAACGTCAAGGTGCTGCGGCGGGTGGCCGACCTGCAGGCGCGGGCCGGCCGGCGGGAGGACGCGGCCGCCTCGTACCGGAAGCTGGCCGAGCTCTATGCCCATGGGGGGTTCCTGGTCCAGGCCATCGCCATCCAGAAGATCCTGCTGCGCCTGGACCCCTCGGCCGAGGACGTGGGCCGTGCCCTGGCGGATCTCTACGGCAAGCGCGGCCTGGCCCCCCGGCCGGCCGAGGCGGGGCGCGGCCCGCTGCCGGAGATCCCGCTCTTCTCGGATCTGGACCCGGAGGCCTTCGCCCGGTTGGTGGAGAAGCTCGTGCCCCGGACCCTGGGCCTGGGGGAGGTGCTCTTTCGCCAGGGTGACCCCGGGGACTCGATCTTCGTGGTCACCTCGGGCGCGGTGCGGGTGGGCCGGGGGGGGCGGGTGC
>JBFLZB010000026.1:14360-35918 GCA_040756475.1 Thermodesulfobacteriota bacterium | reverse complement strand
CCTTTCAAGCGGTTGCCCACTAGATAGCCCGGTCGGCTCTAGCGAGCCGATGACACGCCCCCCTTGCAGCAAGCACTATGCCATACGACCGCGTACCAGCTGAGTTTTATGCGCGATCGCCCTGGCGGGCGATTGACACGCGATTGACACGGTCTTGGAGCGGCTGGTAGCTTACTTTCCTTCGTGCATCGAATCGGAGGCCGGTTTCCCATGCCCAAGCTGGAGTTTCGAGAGGACCGCTGCAAGAGCTGCGGCCTGTGCGTAGCCTATTGCCCCAAGGAGTGCCTGGAGATCACCGCACGCCTGAATCCCCAGGGATACCGGCCCGTGGGGCTCAAGGAGGGCTCCGAGTGTACCGGGTGCGCGATCTGCGCCCGCATGTGCCCCGACGTGGTGATCGAAGTGTGGAAGTGAGGTGAGGCGGTGAAGAGAACCTTCGAGCGCGGCAACGTAGCGGTGGCCAAGGCCGCCGTGGCGGCGGGGTGCCGGTACTACTACGGTTACCCCATCACACCCCAGAACGAGATTCCCGAGTACCTGAGCCAGGTGCTCCCCTCCCTGGGGGGGCAGTTCGTGCAAGCCGAGAGCGAGGTCGGCTCGATCAACATGCTCCTGGGGACCGGGGCCACGGGCAAGCGCTGCATGACGAGCTCCTCGAGCCCGGGAATCAGCCTCATGCAGGAGGGCTTGAGCTACCTTGCGGGGAGCGAGGTCCCCTGCGTGGTGGTGAACGTGCAGCGATCGGGGCCCGGTCTGGGGGGCATCTCGGCGAGCCAGGGAGACTACTTCCAGGCCACCCGTGGCGGGGGCCACGGAGACTACCGCACCATCGTGCTGGCTCCCGCGTCGGTGCAGGAGATGTACGATCTCACGGTGCTCGCCTTCGACCTGGCCGACCAGTACCGCAGTCCCGTGCTGGTGCTCGCCGACGCCATGCTCGCCCAGATGAAGGAGCAGCTCGAGGAGTGGACCCCCGAGGTGAAGGACTTCGGGAAGGAGGCCTGGGCTCTCACGGGCGCGGCGGGCAGGCCTGCCCGCAAGATCAAGTCGCTCTACCTGGGGGACGGGGAGCTCGCCGAGCACAACTGGCACCTCTCCCGGAAGTACGCCGAGATCCAGGCCCGGGAGGCCCGCGCTCACCTGGAGGTGCCCCAGGGGTGCGAGCTCGCGGTGGTGGCCTTCGGCTCGGCGGCCCGCATCGCCAAGAGCGCCGTGGACCGGGCCAACGCCGAGGGCCGCCGGGTGGGGCTGGTGCGCCCGGTGACGCTGTGGCCGTTTCCCTCGGAGCACCTGGTCCGCCTGGCGGAAAAGGACGTCCCGTTCCTGGCGGTGGAGCTTAACACGGGCCAGATGGTCGAGGACGTGCGCCTGGCGGTGGAGGGCCGCTCTCCCGTGTCCTTTGCAGGGTACCCCCCGGGGTACCTCCCGAGCCCGGACGATGTGTACGAGGAGATCTGCCGGCGGCTCTCCCGCGAGAAGGTCGGAGAAGCAGCATGAAGCCTGTCTTTACGCGTCCCCGCAGCCTCACGGACAAGCCCTTCCACTTCTGCCCCGGCTGCCACCACGGAGTGATCCACCGCCTCGTGGGAGAAGCCATCGACCACTTCGGCGTGCGCGAGAAGACCATCGGCGCCGCCTGCGTGGGGTGCAGCGTCTTTCTCTACGACTATTTCGACATCGACGTGGTCGAGTCGCCCCACGGGCGCGCCCAGGCGGTGGCCACCGGCATCAAGCGATCGAACCCGGAGAAGTTCGTCCTCCTCTACCAGGGCGACGGCGACTTCGCCGCGATCGGGACCTCGGAGAGCATCCACGCCGCCAACCGGGGCGAGAACCTCACCACGATCTTCGTCAACAACGCCATCTACGGGATGACGGGGGGCCAGATGGCCCCCACCACCACGCTCGGCCAGCGCACCACCACCAGCCCCTACGGCCGGGACTTCGCCCAGGACGGTTATCCGATCAAGATGACCGAGATGCTGGCCCAGCTGGAGGGGGTGGGGTTTGCCGCCCGGGTCTCGGTGGACACGCCGGCCCACCACAACCAGACCCGCAAGGCCATCTTCAAAGCCTTCGAGACCCAGATCGAGAAGAGGGGGATGGGGTTCGTGGAGGTGCTCTCGAGCTGCCCCACCAACTGGGGGATGTCGCCCCTGGCTGCGGTGGAGCACATCCAGAAGGAGATGATCCCCTACTTTCCCCTGGGGGTGTTCAAAGAACGCACGGGGACCGACTTTCTCTAGGCCGCAGCGGATGTGCCCCTCGCACCTGCACGGTCCTCATCCACGCACCGGAGCTCCGATGCACCACGACGTCATCCTGGCCGGGTTCGGCGGCCAGGGCATCCTCATGATCGGAAACCTGCTGGCGGTGGCGGGCCTGTGCCAGGGGCTGCGGGCCACCTATTTCCCCTCCTACGGGGTCGAGATGCGGGGCGGCACGGCCAACTGCACCGTGACCCTCTCGACCCAGGAGATCGGGAGCCCCGTCACCAGGAGCCCCCAGGGCCTCATCGCCATGAACGAGCCCTCGGCCGTCAAGTTCGGGCCCCGGGTACGGTCGGGGGGCGTAGCCGTGCTCAACGCCTCCCTCATCGCCCCCACGGTGGTGACGCGGGACGACATCCGGGTGCTCCGGCTGCCGTGCAACGAGGCGGCCCTGGAGCTCGGCGACGGGCGGCTCGCGAGCATGGTCGCCCTGGGCGCCTACGTGCACGCCACGGGTGTGGTGGAGGCGGCCCGGCTCGCGGAGGCCCTTCCCGACGTGCTCCCCGAGAAGCACCACAAGCTCATTCCCTTGAACCTCCGGGCCCTGGAGACGGGCGCACGTCTGGCGTCCGGAGCCTGACGGATCTCAGCGAAACGGGAGGCAGCCATGGTCGAGACCGAGCTCATCCGGGTGGGCGAGAGGATCAAGCAGGTTCGGGAGAAGGCCGGCCTGTCCCTCCAGGAGCTGGCCGAGCGTACGGGATACTCCTCGGCCCTGGTCAACCAGATCGAGAACCACCTCCTGAGCCCGCCCCTGGGTGCCCTGGGAAAGCTTGCCCAGGCCCTGGGCGTGCGCATCGGCGAGCTGTGGGGCGACGAGGCCGCCGAACCCTACGCCATCGTGCGCAAGGGCGACCGGCGCCAGGTCTCGCGATTCGCCTCCAAGGAGGGGGTGGCCTACGGCTATACCTACGAGGCCCTGGGTTTCGGCAAGAAGTCGCGGCACGTGGAGCCCTTCCTCATCACCCTGGAGCCTCCCACCGTGAAGGAGCTCCCGCCCTCGGTCCACGCGGGGGAGGAGTTCCTCTTCGTCCTCTCGGGCCGCATGGAAGTGCTCCTGGCGGGGCATCAAGACATTCTCGAGCCGGGCGACAGCATTCTCTACGACGCCTCGGTACCCCACCGGGTCTCCTGCGCCGGGGGCGAGCCCGCCCAGGTGCTCGCCGTGATCTGGACGCCGGAGGGCTAGCGAAGCGCTGCCTCAGACCGCCGGGGCGAACCCTCCCCGATCCCTTCTCCCGATCGAAATCGAACTCGAAATCGCGATCGGGGTCGATCTCGATTTGGGCCGTGCATCCGGGGGCTCCTTGCTGATCCTCAAGCCCCGGCGCGCTCCCGCCGATCCGTATGTCCGGAGACCTCACAGGAGAGGAGCGCAGCATGGCGGCGAACCCGGGCATCCTGACCGACGTGGGCACCAACGAGCTGGAGATCGTGGAGTTCTTCGTGGACGGCCGGCCCTACGCCATCAACGTGGCGAAGGTCCGGGAGATCATCCGGCCCGGCGCGATCATGGCGGTGCCCGGCTCCCACCCCTGCATGACCGGCGTCTTCCGCAACCGCGAGGACGTGATCCCCCTGGTGGATCTGGGCAAGTGGCTGGGGAGCGCCACGGCGGTCGACTCCCAGCAGGCCAAGGTGATCGTGGCGGAGTTCAACCTCATGAAGGTGGGGTTTCTCGTCCACGGCGTGAGCCGCATCCACCGCCTCACCTGGGACGACCTGGAGACCCCCGGACGGGGTAGCATGACCGAGAGCCGCTCGGCCCTGGGGTACATGCGGCTCGGCAAGGGCAGCGACGAGGGCGAGCGCATCGTCTTCCTCCTGGACTTCGAGCGCATCGTGGCCGAGCTCAATCCCTCGGTGGCCCCGGCTCCGACACCCGCTGCCCCCGGCGACGCGGAGCGGCGCCACGGCCGCACCGTCCTCATCGCCGAAGACAGCGGCCTCATCCGAAAGCTCATGCGGCAGGAACTCGAGGGGGGAGGATACACCGTGGTCGTGACCACCGACGGCCAGGAGGCCTGGGAGCGGGTCTCCGGCGGGCCGCCGGTGGACGTGGTCATCTCCGACATCGAGATGCCGCGGATGGACGGTCACCACCTCACCCGCCGCATCAAGACCGACGAACGCCTGCGCGCCATCCCCGTCGTGCTCTACTCCTCCATGATCTACGAGGAAATGCGCAAGAAGGGAGAGGCCGTGGGGGCCGACGCCCAGATCTGCAAGCCAGACATCTCCCGCCTCCTCCAGACCGTGGACGGACTGCTCTTTCCCTGATCTGCCCATGACCTTCGGTCACCCCGAGGAATGAAGGACGGTCCGTCCACCCTCGTCCCAGGCGCCTCTCCCATCCAGGGAGAGGCGCCTGAAGGAGAGGGAACTTCTTTATGGAAGCAAAAAAGGGCCCCGGCCGTTCTGCGGCCGGGGCCTTCGTGCAGGTGCTGCGGGGGATGCGGCGATCAGTGGGCGAGGAAGCCCCACACGATCAGGCCGATGCAGATCAAGCCGATGCCCAGGGCCACGGCTCCGAAGAGGTGGCCGAAGAGGTCCTCCAGGGGGTGGGCCGGCTTGGCCTCCAGGGCCTCGAGCCGCCCCTCCCGCTTCAGTCGCTCGACCCAGTCGGCCCGTTCCTCGTACATCTCCCACTTGGGCAGGCGCCCGCGGAAGATCACCATGTCCATGGGGAACTTTCCGGGCCGGAAGTGGGTGTTGAAGAAGTGGACGGTGAAGATGAAGCCGGTGGCGAGCAGCGCCTCGTCGCTGTGGACGATGATGGCCACGTTGAAGACCCACCCCGGCATGAACCGGCCGAAGAACTCGGGGAACCATAGGAGCAGCCCCGACCCGCCGATGGCAAACATACCCCAGAAGACCGCGAGGAAGTCGAACTTCTCCCAGTAGGTCCATCGCTCGAACTGGGGTTCCTTGCGCCCCCCGAAGAACCACCGGAACATGGCCGTGATGTCGGTGACGTCGCGCAGGGTGGGGAAGAGAGAGTCGGGCCCGAAGAGCCTTTGCAGCGGGGTCTGGCTGAGCTTCTTGAAGAACAGGAAGTACACGATGTACGCCATGCACGAGCCGAAGTACACGAAGGTGATCATGGCGCAGTACCGGTGGATGTCCCCCGCCATGTGGGGCCCGCCCAGCAGGTCCATGAGGGCTCCTGCCCACGGGGCCCGGTGGAACTTGAGGGGCAGGCCGGTCACCACGAGCCCGAGGAAGCTCACGACCATCAAGATGTGCAGCAGCATGTCGAACCAGGAGAACCGCCGGTAGGGGCGCAGCGGCTCGTCCACGTGGGAGTGCGCGAAGTTCCCTTCCAACAGCTTCTCGCGCCGGGACCAGTAGGCCTTGCGCCACCACAGCAGGGTGTGGATCCAGAACACGGCGAAGACCGTGACGAGCAGGCTCGTCATGGTCATGTAGGTCCAGTACAGGATGGGGTAGTTCTCGCGGTCGTGATAATCGGCGTGGGCCAGGAATTGGGAGAACCGGATCGTGCTGCCGGGGTGGCAGGCCCCGCAGGTCTCGGTGAGGTTTTCGGGGTGGATGCTCGAGCGCGGGTCCTCCCCGGAGAAGACCCCGTGGGCCATGTGGCAGTCGGCGCAGCCCGCGGCCAGCCCCGACCCCAGACGTTCCACCTTGCCGTGGTAGCTGTCTTCGTAGGTCTTCACGGCAATGGGCAGCACGTTGTTGCGCGCCATCATCTCCGCGTCGGCGTGGCAGCGCTGGCAGCTCCGGGTGTGGAAGACCACGTAGTCGTGGGTGCCGGGCTCACCCACGGGCTCGATCCGGTGCAGCCCGTGGCAGTCGGCGCAGGAAGCGGAATCGGCGTTGCCCTTCGCCACCGCCTGGCCGTGTACGCTGGCCAGGTAGTCGCTGCCGTCGTGGCACCCCAGGCACTTGTCCACGCCGACCTGCTTGTTTCCTTCCCACTTCTGGATGGCGTGGACCTCGGAGTGGCAGTCGGCGCACTTGATGTCGTTGATCATGTGCACCGACGCGAAGTGCTCGCGGCCTTCGTCCGGGTGGCAGCGGTGGCAGGTCTCTGCCTTCTGTTGGGTGGCCGACCCGCAGGTCTCGTGGTCGGCGATGTCGATCACGTCGAAGTGGCAGCTGTTGCAGGCGTGGCGCCCGTGGACCGAGGTGTTGAAGGCCTCGTAGTCGATCTCGTCGTGGCACTCGATACACTGGCTGTCGTCGATGCTGCCGTGGGCATAAGGAATCCACGGCGAAGCCGCGAGGGTCAGTGCGAGCAGGAGGGCAGCGGACAAAGCGGGAAAGATTCTCTTCGTCATAGGGAGACTCCCCCATCGCAAGCGTGAAGGCAAATGAAAACAAGACACGTGGGCGCCCGAGTTGAACATGCGGAAATCATCATCATTTCGATAAGGCTCCCTCCTCTCAATTGCACACAAAGTTCCTGTGGAAGTTTTCACAGGCCAAATCGAGAACTGTTTTCAGGTGATTGCGGCAACCATTTGGTTCCGCACCCCAGCGACACCCAATATCAAGAACCGTCCCTTTTGCGCAAGGCAAAAGAAAGCCCACGATCCCCCGCCTGGGCGAAGAGCAGGTTCGGGGAACCCCTACGCTGCGCCGCGCGATCTGCGACGTTCGGAAGGAGGGTCTCAAAGGGAGGCGGTGCGCCGAGCCGCACCGATTTCGTTCGGGCTGCCGCGCCCACGGCGAATCCGGTCTGCCGGGGCGCTTGACGCCTCGCGGCGCGCCGAGCTAGGGTATCGCGCTTTGCGCCCCTGGAGACACCATGCCGCTGGATTTCCACCCAGCCCTGGCCGATGGCCGCATTCGGGCCGTGGCCCACCCGGATCGGGTTGCCGCGCTCCTGGCGCGCCTGGCGGGGCGCCCGTGCTTCGCCTGCGTGGTGGCGTCCACCGATACCGCCGAGATCCCGAGCATCTCCGCGGCGGGGGAGACCCCGGAGAAGCGGCGCTACACCGCAGCCCTGGACAGCGAGTTCCTGGTCTTCGGCCGTCCCGTCACCCGGCCGGAGATCCCGCGAAACCCCCTGGGCCCTCCCAGCCCGGTGGTGATCACCCGGGCTGGTCTTGGCCTGGCGGGTATCGAGCCCATCATCATCGACGCGGGCACCCGGGTGCCTCCCCAGACACCGCGGTTGGTCCTGGGGGGACACCCCGGCCGGTGCATCACGACCGGCGGCGCGCTCGAGTGGTCCCCCCGGCTGGGGGAGTGCGCGCGGCAGGCGGGCCGTCTGCTCGCGTCCCTGGCGCCCTGGGTCGTCCTGGCCGAGTCGGTGCCCGGGGGAACCACGACGGCCCAGGCCCTGCTGGAGGCCCTCGGCATTCCGGCCCGGGGTCGGGTCTCCTCGTCGTTGCCCGGGGGCAACCATGCGCTCAAGGCGCAGGTGGTCGCCGAGGCGCTGCGGGCGGCGGGGCTCTCCCGGGGCGACGGCGCCCTTCGCGCTACGGCGGCGGTGGGTGACCCCATGCAGCCCGTGGTCGCCCTCATGGCCCTGGAAGCGAGCCGGCACGTGCCGGTGGTCCTGGGGGGGGGGACCCAGATGGCTGCCGTCGCGGCCCTGGCCCTGCGGCTCTGGGAGGAGGGCGAGCCGGGTGAACCCGGCAACCTGGGCATCGCGACGACCCGCTGGGTGGCCGAAGACCCCAGCGCCGACCTGGCCGGGCTCCTGGAGGAGCTCCCCCACCCCGTGCCCGCCGTGGCCGCAGGGCTGGACTTCGGCGGGTCGTCCCTGCTCGACCTGCGCCGGTACGAGGAGGGGCTGGTGAAGGAGGGAGTGGGAGCCGGGGCGGCAGCGCTCGCCTCGTTCCTCGTTTGCGACGTCTCCGCTGCCGCGTTGCTCGCGCGCATCGAGCAGATCACCCGTGGTCTCGGCGCCCTCTAGCACCCTGGCCCCCCAGGATCACGGGGGCGACGCGCGCGCGGCACGGGAGCGCTTCGGCCTCGCCCCCGTGATCGACTTCAGCGCGTCCATCAATCCCCTGGGCACGCCGCCTGGCCTTCGGGAGCACCTCTTCAGCCGCTGGGACGAGGTTCTCCACTACCCCGACCGCACGTGCGGCGCCTGTGCCGAGGCCTTGGGGGAGCGCTTCGGCTTGTCCCGCGACGCGCTGGTGGTGGGCAACGGCTCCGCCGAGCTCATCGGACTGCTCTTGCGGGCCCGGCCCTGGAGGAGGCTCCTCGTCTGCCCTCCGGATTTTCGGCTCTACCGCGCGCTGGCGAACCCCGGCACCGCGGTCGCCGAGATCCCGCGGCTGGAGGAAGAGGGGTTCCTTCCGGACGTGGAGTCCCTGGGGCGCGAAGTCCGCAGCGGGGACCTGGTCCTGTTCTCCCACCCCGGCAACCCGTCCGGGGCCGCCGTCGGTGCGGAGGAGCTCCTGGGGCTCTACCGCCGCAGCGAGGCAGCCGGGGCGGTGCTCGCGGTGGACGAGGCCTTCGCCGACTTCTGCCCGGAGGTCAGCGTGCTGGCCCAGGCCGGCCGTGCGCCGGGGCTCGTGGTGCTGCGGTCGCTGACGAAGTTCTACGGCATTCCCGGGCTGCGCCTCGGTTTCCTCGCGGCCCCTGCGGATCTGGCGCGCACCGTGGCCGGGCTCCAGGTGCCCTGGGCCGTAAACACACTGGCCCAGGCCGCGGGAGCCTACTGCCTCCGGCAAGCCGAGTGGGAAGAGCGGTCCCGCGCTTGCGTGGCCCGTGAGCGAGCCCTTCTCGCGCAGGGGTTGTCTGGGGTTCCCGGGGCCCGGCCGCTTCCTTCCCGAGCCAACTACCTCCTGGTGCGTTTGGCTGCCCCCGGACCGGGGGCGGGCGCCCTCTACGACGCACTGGGCCGCCGGGGCCTCCTGGTGCGGCACTGCGGCAGCTTCGGCCTGGGGGATCGGTACCTGCGCGTGGCGGTGCGCACCGGCGAAGAAAACCGGCAGCTCCTGGCGGCCTGGGCGGAAGCCGCGGCGCCGAGCTAGACCGAGGCCTCCATGCCCTTCACCCCGGCCGACCTCCTCGCCGCCTGGCTCCTCGATGCCGCCATCGGCGACCCCCGATGGATTCCCTGGCCCCACCCGGTCGTCCTCATGGGGCGGGCCGTGAGCCGTCTGGAAGGCTGGCTCTGGCGTCCCGGGGATGCCCCGTGGGGCCGCTTCTGGCGCGGCGCGGTCCTGTGGGCGCTCGTGGTGGCGGGTGCGGCCGCGGCCGCCTGGGGAGGGCTCGCCGTGGCCCACTGGGTTCACCCTTGGATGGGACGCGCGCTGAGCATCTATCTGGCGTACGCCTGCCTGGCTACCCGCGACCTCGACGCGGAGGCCCGGGCGGTTGAGGGATATCTGCACAGGGGGCGGCTGGGCGATGCCCGGTTGCGCCTGGCGCGGATCGTGGGGCGCGACACCCAGCACCTGCCGCCACCGGAGGTGGCCCGGGCGACCGTGGAAACCGTGGCCGAGAACGCCTCCGACGGCGCCGTGGCGCCGCTGCTCTACCTGGGTTTGGGCGGGCTCCTGGGCTGGGGGCCCACCCTGGCGGTAGCCTACAAGGCCGTCAACACCCTGGACTCGTCGGTGGGGTACCGAGACGCCCGGTACGAGCACTTCGGGAAGCTCGCAGCCCGGGCAGACGACGGGGCCAACTGGGTTCCGGCTCGGGTGACCGCCGCGCTGGCCGCGGTGGCGGCGCAAGTGCTCTGGGGCAGCGGCAGGCCCGCGCTGCGCATCGCATGGCGGGACGGCAGACTCCACGCGTCGCCCAACTCGGGGTTTCCAGAGGCGGCCTTCGCGGGGGCGCTGGGAGTCGGGCTCGGGGGAACCAACACCTACCGCGGGGTACCACGCCGCTGCCCCCCCATCGGGGATCCCGGGCCGGAGCTCGGCCCGGTGCACATCGGGCGCGCCCGCGGGCTCCTGTGGGCGGTCTCGGCGCTGGCCCTCGGGCTCGGCATGGCGGCCCTTTGGGCCTGAAGTCGCAAGGCCCGGGGGGTCGGGAGTGGGGCGCGGATCGTCGTTGGGAGAAAGTTCTCCCGAGGGGGGGCATCCGGCCGAAGGGGGGCTGACGCGGGCGTCGCCGCTTCCCCCGTCCCAGTGGTGAAAAAGCCCGTTCGACGGCACGAGGACGACCATGGCGCACGAGGCGGAGGAACGGTATCGGGACAAGTATTTCGGCCTTCTGGAAGAGGTGGAGGCCAAGGAGAAGGAGTGGGACGCGTCCGCGTCCCGGCTCCAGCGCATCCTGGCCCACTTGCTCATCGTGGCGGAAGGGCCGGGGAGCCCGGAGATTTCCGCCGAGCTCAGCACCATCCGGGACAGCTTGCGGTCGGGACTCCACCTGGCGGACCTGGAAGCCCGCGTCGAGACCCTCAAGGGGCGCGTGCTCCGGGAGACGCGGTGGGTCGGGCCGGAGGTGGCCAGCCTGCCCCCCGTGCACCAGATCCTCATCCACCTGGTGGAGCGGCTTCCCCTGCCGCCGGAGCTCTCCGAACCCGCCGTCTCCCTGGTGGAGGAGCTCGAGGCGGGCATCTCTCCCGATGCCCTCCCCGACGCCATCGACGCCGTGGCCGGGCTGGTCTATCAGATCCGGGTCCGCATGCAGCAGGAGAAGCGGGAGTTGGAGGCCCTGCTCCACGAGGTGACCCAGCGCCTCCAGGAGATGGACCGCAACCTCGGGCAGGCCCATGAGGAAGCCGTTGCAGGATTCGCGTCGAACCGCTCCCTGGACTCCCTGGTCCGCGCCGAAGTCCAGGAACTCGAGGCCGGCAGCCGGGGCGCCACCGACCTGGACACCCTGCGCCGCTCCGTGGGGACGACCCTGGAGTCGATCCGACACCACCTGGAGGAAAAGCGCACGGAGGACGAGCAGCGGGAGCAGAGGCTCCAGCAGGAACTGGAGAGCCTGCGCCGCAGCGTCTCCGTATTGGAGGGGGAAGTCGACCAGCACCGGGAGAGGACCCGCCAAGCCCGGGAGCAGAGCCTCAAGGACCCGCTGACGGGTTGTTGGAACCGGCTGGCCTACCAGGAGCGCTCCGAGGCGGAGTACGCCCGGTGGCGACGCTACCGCGCTCCCCTGTCCCTGATCGTCTTCGACCTGGACCGGTTCAAGAGCATCAACGACACCTTCGGCCACCGGGCAGGGGACAAGGTGCTCGCCACCGTCGCCCAACTGGCTGGCAACCAGCTGCGCCAGGTGGACTTCTTCGCCCGGTACGGCGGGGAGGAGTTCGTGGCGCTCCTGCCCGAGACCGGGCTGGAGTCCGCCCGCACCGTCGCCGAGAAGGTGCGTCGCGCCGTCGAGGCCTTCCGGTTCCACTTTCGGGGCCGCCGGGTGCCCCTCACGGTTTCGTGCGGCCTGACCGAGTTGGGCGACGGGGACACCGTGGAGACGGCCTTCGAGCGGGCCGACCGGGCCCTGTATGCGGCCAAGGCCCAAGGCCGAAACCGCACCGTGAGTCAGGAGGCGGGGTCCACTGCCTCCTGACCAACTGCCCGGCCGCGGTCTTTACATCTTCCCGCCGGGTCCAGTATAAGAGCGGCTCTCCGGGCAGCTCAGGAGGTGTGCGTGATCGCGACGGCGGTGTACCCCGGCAGCTTCGACCCCATCACCAACGGGCACGTGGACATCATCCTGCGGGGCGCCGAGGTGTTCGACCGGCTCCGGGTTCTGATCGCGGTAAACAGCGAGAAGAAGACGATGTTCCCGCTGGAGGAGCGCATGGCGCTCATGCGGGAGGTCTTCCGCGACCACCCCCGCGTGGAGATCGACGCCTTCGAGGGGCTCCTGGTGAGCTACATGAAGGCCCACGGGATTCGGGTGGTGATCCGCGGCCTTCGGGCGGTATCCGATTTCGAGTACGAGTTTCAGATGGCCCTGATGAACCGCAAGATCTACCCGGAGGCGGAGACCTTCTTCCTCGCGGCCCGCGAGAACTACTCCTACGTGAGCTCGCGCATACTGAAGGAAGTGTTTCGCCTCGGGGGGTGCATCTCCGATCTGGCGCCCCCCGTGGTCATCGAGGCCCTGCGGAAGAAGTGCGCGCTCGAGACGAGCCGCTAGAAGAGGAGGAGTCGATGAAGTTGAGTCGCCGCGCCGAGCAGATTCAGCCCTCGGCCACCCTGGCCATCGATGCCAAGGCCAAGCAGATGCGCGCCGAGGGAATCGACGTGCTGGGGTTCGGGGCCGGGGAGCCCGACTTTCCCACGCCGGCCCACATCGTGGACGCGGCCATTGCCGCCCTGCGGGCCGGAGATACGCGCTATACCCCCGTGGGCGGCACGGTGGAGCTCAAGAGCGCCATCTGCCGCAGCCTGGAGCGAGACTACGGGCTCACCTACGGGGCGGGGGAGGTGACGGCGTCCTGCGGGGCCAAGCACACCCTGTTCAACCTCTTCCTGGCCCTGCTCGACGAGGGCGACGAGGTCGTCGTCCCCAGTCCCTTCTGGGTGAGCTATCCGGAACAGATCCAGGTGGCGGGGGCCACAGCCGTCCTCGTTCCCACCCGGGAGGACGAGGGGTTTCGGCTGCGTCCCGAGGCGCTGGAGTCTGCCCTCACCCCCCGAACCCGGGCGGTGGTGCTCAACAGCCCGTCCAACCCCACGGGGGCCATGTACGGCCGCGACCACCTGGCGGCCCTGGCCGAGGTGCTCCGCCCCCGCGACGTCCTGGTGGTCAGCGACGACATCTACCAGAAACTCGTGTACGGGGGAGAGCGCTTCGTGGGGCTGCTGGAGGTCGCACCGGACCTGCGGGACCGGATGGTGATCGTCAACGGGGTGTCCAAGTCCTATGCCATGACGGGGTGGCGCATCGGGTACGCGGCAGGGCCGGCGGCTCTGATCTCGGCCATGGAGAAGCTCCAGAGCCAGGCGACCTCGAACCCCACCAGCTTTGCCCAGAAGGCGGCGGCAGTGGCGCTTACCGGGCCCCAGGGGTGCGTGGACGAGATGGTGGCGGCGTTCTCCCAGCGCAGGGACTTTCTCGTCAAGGGGCTCAACGGGCTCCCCGGGGTGCGCTGCCCCCTCCCGCAGGGGGCCTTCTACGCGTTCCCCAACGTCTCGGGCCTCTACGGGAGCCGCTTCGCAGATGCGGAGATCCGCACCTCCTTCGACCTTGCCCGGTTTCTCCTCGACGAGGCGCGGGTTGCCGTGGTCCCCGGTGCGCCCTTCGGCTCGGACGACCACGTGCGGTTTTCCTATGCCACGTCCCTCGAGGTTCTGGGCGAGGGGCTGTCCAGGCTGGAAGCGGCCATCGCGCGCCTCGGCCGGCCGTGAGTCGCAGGGCCCCAGGGGCCGGAAGGGTGCAGGCGCGATTCCACGTCCTGTGCGACGAGGAGCTCCTGGACCTCCTGTACACGGCCGGCGACCGCCTTCCCCGGGCCGCGGCGGACGAGCTCGTGCGGCGGGGCTCCCGGCTGCTGCCGACCCTGGCGGAGATCGTGGGCGACAAGGTCGCCTGGACCCAGCCCCTCCCCGAGTGGTGGGCGGTGGTGCATGCGACCTACGCGCTGGGGGCGATGGAGACCCCCGACGCCCTGGTGCCCCTGCTCACGGCGCTCCGATGGGCCGATGCCTTCGACTGCGACTGGGTCACCGAGGATCTGCCGAGCATCTTCGGCCGCCTCGGGCCGCCAGCCTTCGACCCGCTCCGGGCTGTGGTGCAGGATCCCACCGCCGGCCCCGGGGCGCGCTCCATCGCTTTGGCGTCCCTGGGGGCCATTGCGCTCACGGCGGAATACCTGAGGGAGCCGGCGGTCGGTTTGGCCGCTCCGCTCCTTTCCGACGGCTCCCAGGATCTCTACCTGCGCCAGACAGCCGCCAACATACTTGTGGATCTGCGCGCCCAGGGCCACCGGGACCTCCTGGTCGCCTTCGGGCGGGAGGAGGTCGCACGGCACAAGGAAGACGGGGAGTACCAGGGGGTCTTTTACGACTGGGAGGTGGACGACCTCCTGGCGCAGGCCCAGGAGGCCGCCCTGGAGTACTACCGGCATGACTGGATGAGCTTCTACGATGCCGACGAGATGGAGCGCCGGCAGGAGCGGTGGGCGCGGGAGCAGGACGAAGCCCAGGACGAGGAGACGGCCGCGCCGGCGCCGGGCCCTCGCGACGGCCGTGCCCCGTGTCCCTGTGGCTCCGGCCGCCCCTACGCCGAGTGCTGCTACCTCAAGATGCACTGAGGGGGGGATTCCAGGCGGGGGCGGGCGCCGGTGCTCCGGTAGCGGGCCACGTCCGCCAGGATGCGGGCGTGGTCGAAGCACAGGGGTGAGGGAAGGGCGTCCCAGGGCCAGACCCGAGCCTCCGCCGCGTCGTCTCCCCCCCGGGGCTCTCCCTGCGCATCGGCCAGATACACCGTGCTCACGGTGGGGAAGCGGGGGTCCCGGGCCGGGTCGGAGTACGTGAAGAACTGCTCGGTCAGCCGCACGGCGAGGCCGGTCTCCTCCGCAGCCTCCCGGCGCGCCGCGTCCTCCAGGCTCTCCCCGGCATCCACGAAACCTCCGGGCAGGGCCCATCCCAATGGCGGGTTGCGGCGCCGCACCAGCACGACCCCTCCCCCACACGAGGCCACCACGTCGACGGTGGGCAGGGGGTTGTTGCGGGGGGGGCGGATCACGTGCCCTCGCCCTTGGAGCGCTCCACCGCCTTCGAAAAGAAGTCCTCCGCCGTCCATGCCTCGCCGCGTCGGTAGGCCAGCACCCCGGACAGGAACTTCAGGCCGCCCTCGGGAAGCACGTCCTCGCCCGGGTATGGTTGCTGTTCCACCCGGGAGCGGATCTCCTGGAGGAACCGGTCTCTCTCCTCGTCCCCGGCGCCGGGCATGGCCACCGCGAAGGTGGATCCGAAGCAGCGCCCGATGATGTCCTGCTTGCGTGCGCCCGTGCGGATGGCCTGGGCCGCCTGGCGCAAGACCTCGTCCCCGTGTTTGTGCCCCAGCAGCTCGTTGTAGCGCGCGAAGTTCTCGATGCTGAAGACCGCCAGGGCCAGGGGCCGCCCCGCGACCCGGGCGTGATCGATCTCGCCCTGGAGGAGCTTCTTGAAGTGGAAGAACGTGAAGAGCTGGGTCAGGTGGTCGGTGATCTCGAGCTCGTCGGCGTAGAGCCGCAGCTGCTGGTACAGCTTGGCGTTCTCGATGGCAGCCGCGGCCTGGCTGGTGAAGAGCTCCAGGCCTTCGATCACCTCGTCGGGAATGGGGGCCTTGCTGAGCTGGTTGTCGAGGGCCACCACGCCCAGACACTCGTTGCCCACGATCATGGGAAGCACCACGAAGCTGCGGCTTCGCAGGGCCTTGAGCTCGGAGTAGGGGGGGGCCAGGCGAAGCTCCCGGGGCAGCTCCTGGGCGTTGGCCACACGGTAGGTCTTGCGCTTGAGGAACGACTGGGCGATGGACCCGCCCTCGGGTCCTACGGGCAGAGAGAGCGCTTCCGGGGGCTCGTCGTGATTTCCGATGGCGCCCTTGCACTCCAGCACGGTGCCCTCCGGGTTGGGCAGGAAGATGAAGATGCGGTCCAGGCCCAGCACCTCGTGGGCGGCTCCCAGGATGGTATGGATCCGATCCTTCAGAGCCAGGGACTTCTGCATCCCGAGGGACACCTCGTGCAGTTTCTTGAGATTGCGGTTCGCCGCCTCCATCTGGTTCGATAGCGCCAGCTTCTCTCGATAGTAGGGCTTGATGACGTATGAAAAGGACAGCGCGGTGCTCAGCACGATGGCGAGCGCCAGGACGCCGCACGCGAGGAGGATGTACTTTCGGAGGCTCGCGGCCGCGCTGTAGGTGGCGGTGGTGGGCTCGTCCACCCCCACGATCCAACCCAGATCGGGCAGCACCTGGAACGCCACCACGTGGGGCTCTCCCAGGCACTGGACCAGGCCGATGCCCGCCTCGTAGCGCCCGACCACGCTCCGGAGCGGTACCTTGTGGCCCGTGCCCCGGTCGCCCATCTGCGAGATGGCCTGGGTGACCGACGTGAGCTCGATCTCCACGTCCCCGAAGGGCAGACACTTGTCGATGTACGTCTGATACCGGGGATCGGGGTTGGTGACGAACTGGCCGTCCCGGTCCAGGACCCAGGCGGTGCCCGTCTTCCGGAGCTTTGCGCTCAGGACGGCCCGTTCCAGGCTTGCTCCCTCCCCGCCGGCGCCCACCACACCGGAGACGACGTTGGCGAGATCCTGCGCGTGACTGAGCAGCCGGGTCTTTACCTCGTCCTCGCTGAGCTTGATCACGACTACGGCGACCAGGAGCGACGCTGCCGCCACGATGGCCGCGGAGACCGTGATGAGGCGAAGGCCGAGCCCGCGGGAGAGCAGTTCCATGGAGTCTTTCCGTGTGATGGGTGTCCGAAGTCCTCCGGCAGGCCCCGCCCGCCCGCCAATCCCCCAAGCCCTATGCCCTACGCCCTATGCCCTATGCCCCATGCCCGATCACATCTTGTGGCAGCCGGCGCAGCCGCCTGCCACGGGGCTGAGCTTCTCGCTGTCGGTGGCGTGGGGCTCGTGGCAGCTCCGGCAGGTCAGGTTGCCTGCGGCATCCACGGTCATCCCGGCAACGGCGAACTTGGGCGCCCGGCCCACGGGGTGCCGGTGGCGCGCCATGGCCTCTTCGTCGTGGCACAGGGTGCAGAGCTTCCCGCCGGTTTCCTTGAGGAGATACTCCGCGTTGTCGCCGGCGTGGGGTTCGTGGCATCCGGAGCAGCGCCCCTCCTGGAACGGCACGTGCTGTACGAATCGGGAGGACAGCGCCTTGAGCTCCTCGTGGCACGACAGGCACATGTCGCCCTCGGGCAGGCGGATCTGGAACTTGAAGGGCGAGCTGTGGGGGCTGTGGCAAAGCGTGCACAGGCCCATGGCCACCGGGCCATGGAGGTAGGGCCTGGCGAACTTGTCACGGATGTCGTCGTGGCAGGAGAAGCACAGGTCCGACCCCTCTGTTACGAGGTCGTACTTGTGTGGCTTGCTCGTGAAGTCGTGGCAGGGGCTGCAACCGCCCACGGGAATGGGCCCGTGCACGTAGGCCACGCCCCCCAGGTCGGAGTGGCAGCGCAGGCAAAAGGTCGTCATCACCTCGATCTCGCCGGCTCCCTCCGCGTCCATGGCGTGACAGGGGCTGCACCGTGCCTCTCGATCGGGGGTGTGGAACTTGTACTCGGGGAAGGCGATCTCCAGGCCTTCCCCCATTCGAGGTTCCCGGAAGATCACGACGGCCTGGGTGGCCTCGGAGCCGCCCTTGCGATACCGGATCTCGATGAAGTTCGAGCCCAGGCTCAGGGGCGTGAGCACCCAGAACATTCTGCCGTAGGCAATGGCCTGGCGCTCGCTCCCGCCGTTGAGGCGCAGGGTGAACGGGCCCTCGTGCCCGCCGGTGAGCCCCACCACCGAGATGTGGTCGGTGTAGGTCTTGGTGAAGTTGTCGGGGGAGAGCAGCACCACGTCTTCCCTCGTCTGCGCCACGGCGGGGGAGACCGCGCCCTCTTCCACCAGGGTGCGCACCGCCTCGTCGATGCGGCGCGCCGTCTGGTCGTCGTAGCCGACGAAGGTGGCCGCCACGGCTCCGCTGGCGTCCACGAGCACATAGGTGGGCAGCGTGGTCACGTGGAACGTGCGGCTCACCGTGAGCTCCAGGTCCAGCACGATGGGGAAGTTGATGCTGCGCTGGAAGGTGCCGAAGAAGCGGCGCACCCGGGCCAGACCGTAGGTGTCGAGGTTGATCCCCACCACCCGGAGTTTTTCAGACCCGTAGCGGTTTTGGAGGGTGATCATGTGGGGGATTGAGGTCACGCAGCTCGAGCAGTAGATGGAGCCGAAGTCCAACAGGATCGGAACCTTCCCGAGGTACGCGGCGAGATCGAACGTCTCCCCTCCCAGGGTCGTGCCTGTGAAGGGTTGCACTTTCTCCTGGGCGAGTGCCCCTCCCCCGGCCGATGTCAGCAGCAAGAGGAGCAGGAGGGCAGTTCGCCCCGACGCCTGCCGCAGAACGCGAGCCGGCATCATGGGGTCCCCAGGGCCTTTTGGATCACCTCCTCCAGGGTCTCCTTCGAGGCTCGGCCCACCTCGGCAAACGCCACCCGACCGTCGCGACCCACCAGGTACAGGGTGGGGGTGCCCGCCACGCCGTAGGGGTCGGCGGCCAGGAAGGACTCATCGGCGGCGAGTTTGTCGATGAACACGCGGAAGGTGTAACCCTGCTGGGTGACCAAGCCCTGGATGCTCTTCTTCATGGGTTCCCCGTCCATGGCGATCGCAAGGACCTCGAAGCCTTTCTCTCGGTACTCCTGGTAAAGCCTCTCGATGAGCGGCATCTCCGCCTTGCAGGGTTCGCAGAAGATGGACCAGAAGACCAGAAGGTGCACCTTGCGGGGAATCTCTTCGGCGAGATCGTGGGGCTTGCCGTTCAGATCCTCCAGGACGAACACGGGTACCTTGTCCCCCACCTTGAGCATCTCGATGTCGCCGATCATGGGAATGTCCAGCGGCGTGACGTCTGCCGCCCAGGCAAGCGCACCCGCCGTGAGAAGGGCCGAAACCAGTCCCAAAATGCCGAGGTGTTGTTTCCTCATAGCTCTCTCCCCATCGTGAGCGAAGGCACGAGCAGCGGGTCCCTGCCTCCCCGCCGGAGGCACGGTCTCAGCGGGACCTGAACTTGAGCACCCGAGCTTCCGCACCGTCGGCGGCCAGGATGTCCATCCGCCGGGTGATGGCCAGGCCGCGGGGCTCGAAGCGGCCTTCCGGAAGGGTGACCTCGGCCATCAGGCCGCCCCGCCGGTCCAGAACCAGGATGCGGCCCCCGACCGCATCCGAGAGAAACATGCGATAGTACACCGGCTCCACCGCCAGCCCCACCAGGTTCGCGGCTTCTTCTCCCACGGCCGGGACCTCGCGGCTCTCGACCCAGGTGCCGTCCCGGTCGAAGAGCACCAGGCGCGTCCAATCCTGGTTGAGGACCCACAGCCCCCCACGGGCTTGATCTGTATACGCCAACCGGACCGGTTTTTCCAGGTAGTCCCTCCGGCCCCCGGTCCGGCGCTCCCACGCCGCCAGGTACTCTCCTTCCGCCGTGAAGACCTGGATGCGGTCGTTTCCCGTATCCGCCACGTATAGTCGGCCGCGGCCGTCGAAGGCCAGGCCCGTGGGGTGGCGAAAGCGCCCCGCGGCCGAGCCGAGGCTGCCTACCGTATCCAGCACCTTTCCTTCGAGATCGAGTTTCACGAGCCGGTGGTTTCCGCTGTCCACCACCCAGAGGCGGCCCTGCGGGTCGCTGGCAATACCCGTGGGCCGGCGCAACCCCAGCTCGCCCTCTCCGCGGCTCCCCCCGAGGGTCTTGATCCAGCGGCCCCCCTCCGAAAACAGGACCACCGCCTCCCGGCTCCGGTCGAGCACGGCCAGCGTGCCGCCGTCCACAAACGCGAGGTCCACGGGATCGCGCAGCTCGCTGCGTCCCCGGCCCGTCTCCCCGAAGACGTCGTCGAGCAGCCACCCGGCCTCCTGCCCGTGCCCCCCGGTACCCACCAGGGTCCCCAGGAGGGCTGCGACGACGGTGCACAGGACGCGGTTCACAGGCCGTCCCCTACTTGGGCCTTACCTCGAGAAGGATCTCTTCCGCGTCCTCCTCGGGTGCCACGCCGGGCGCGCTCGGAGCGGTCCCCGGGGCCGCCGGAGCCGCGCCTTCCGCCGCCCCCAGGGCCTTGGCGGCCTCCAGCATCCGCTCCACTTCCGCCTCTCGGGCCCGCCGGAACTCCCGGTCCAGGCGGGCGACCAGCCGGGACACGCCCCGGCCCGCCACGTGGTTCTGGGAAGGGCCCTGGTTTACGCCCAGGATCTCCCCCATGGTCGTGCTGGCCCGGGCGTAGGTCTTGCCCGACCACAGGATGTCGCCGCTGTCCACGTCGAGCAGATTGATCTGCAGGGCGAACTCCACCACCTCCGAGTCCTTCTCCATGCCGAAGAGGAGCAGATCGCCCAAGATCAGCGCTTCGGCCCGCAGTTCCTCGCCCATCTTTCGGACGATCTCCCGGTCGAGGCCCTCGGTGTTGCGCAGCTTGAGCTTCTTCATGAGCTCGTTGACGTAGCGGGGTTCCTCCACCGACTCGAAGGTGCCCCGGGTGAGGAGCTCTTGCAGCACGAGGTCGCCCGCGATCCGGGGCGCCTGGGCGCCCTCCACCACGCTGTCGAAGGGCATTACGGCCACCTTCTTCACCTTCCCGTACTGCCGCTGACCGGTGGGCGGCTTCGAGTAGGTCTGGACCGATGCGCCGGCGCACCCCATCGCCACCGCGCAGAGGGCTGCCACCGCCGTAACCAGCATCCGCCTCATCATGTTTCTCCTCCTCGTTCCCGGCTCGGTTTCGGTCGGGACGGCGCCCTGCGGCGCCCCCAAGTTATCAGAACTTGCCCGTGACCTCAATCAGGTAGCGGTGGGAATCCTTCTTGTCGCCCTGGAGCTGCTCTTCGAACTCGTGCTCCAGGTCGATCGTCAGGAGACCCTCCAGAAATTCCATGGAGAACGTATTGCGAAAGTTTCGGATGTCGTCTCCATCGTCCTTCTTGTCCAGCTTGTATTCGAAGCTATACGAGTAGTTGTCCATGAAATCGTAATCGAATGTGACGTTATACGTGTAATCGACCACGGGCCCCTTGTCGTCCTGGCTCTCGTCCGACGCCTTCCGGGTAAGCCCAAGCTCCAGGGACATCCCCTCGGAAAAGTCCGAGAAAGACAGGGTCACGTCGCTGCTGTCGTCGCGCTGGATCGTCGACTCCCCTTCGGCCGGGTCCTTGCTCGTCCGGGTGTAGGTGTGATCCACCGTAAACGTCGTGACGCTTCCGAGCTTCACCTCGTACGTGATGCCCACCTCGAGCTTGCGCTCCGTGTCCGTGGTGCTGGCCAGCAGGTCCCGATCCTCCCGGACGGTGAACGTCGGGGACAGGTCGAGGTTCGGGACCCCCTCGAAGGCCAGTGTGAACTCGGCGTCCCAGTTCCTCGTGTGGGTCGTCTTCGCGCCCTGCTCGGTGGTGGTGTTCCAGGAGCGGGAGGCCGAGAGCTCCACCTGATCCTTCCAGAAGGACGTGTCGAGCTGCACCTCCCACTTATCGTCCACCGACGTCTTGGTCTCCTCTTCGGGGTCCGAGAACCACTCGGTCTTGTCGGTGCGATCGAAGGAAGGCGACAGGGAGAGGTTGGACAGGGGCGAGAAGTCCAGGGCCGACCCGTAGTCGCGGGTGATGCCGTACGAGTCGGAACCGGTGCCCCGCGTGCGCTTGCGCTCGTCGCCGTAGGAGAGGTCGATGCCGATGGTTTCCGTGAGATCGCGGCTGTAACCGGCGTCGCC
>JBFLZB010000026.1:0-14260 GCA_040756475.1 Thermodesulfobacteriota bacterium | reverse complement strand
GGGAGCACGCGGCCCTGGGGCTCGGCCGTGAGCTCCAGCCCCCAGGAGTCGTCCTGGGTCTTCGCCTGGTCCGGGTCGTCGGTGGTCTTGCGCGTGGTGTCCCAGTTGGCGGTCAGGTCCCACCACACCGCCTGGAGCTCCACGTCCACGGAGGGCTTGATCTCGCGGGTGTCGAAGTCGTCGTCCCCCGGCCCTTCGTTGATCTCGTCGGTGATGTCCAGGGCCAGGTCGATGGAGAACCGCAGGGCGGGGTTGATGTCGGTTTCGTAGGTGAGGGAGTAGGACTGCTTGAAGGTCTCGGTGCGGTCGCTGCCCTCTTCCGTGACCTCGGTCTTCTTCTCGTTCGAGACGGTGGCCTCGGCCGTCCAGGTCGTCGCGCCCGCCCGGGCAGACCAGAGGAGGCCGGCCGCAACGAGGACCAGGAGGGTCAGGGATCGGCGCTGGGGCATACGCTCCGCCAGGTCACAAGGGCGACGGCCGGCGCGCGACCCCAGGGGGGCCGCCGGCGCGGTGCAATCGGTCTTTTCCCTGCCCCAGGCCACCCCATATGGCCGAAATGACGCGCATTTCTAACAAACCCTTCCCAAGGGTGTCAATCCCAATCCCCCTGGAGAAGCGTTTCTGCGCGCCGGAACGGTCCGAGGGGACCGGTCAGGACGGATCGAGACCGCCGTCTACCACCACCCGATCTCCGGGTCGCAAGATCGACGAGGGCTCCAGCCCGTTGCGCTCCAGGAGCTGGGCGAGCGGCACACCGTACTGCCGGGCGATGCCCCACAGGCTCTCGCCCTGGCGAACCACGTGCACCCGTTCCCCGGAGGCGACCCGGGGGCGCGGTGCGTCTCGCGTCGACCCAACGGCCCGTCCGGTTTCGGCGCCGGATCCCAGGACCAACCGGTCGCCGGGCCGCAGCCGTCCCCGGCGGTCCAACCCGTTCCAGCGCATCAGGTCTTCGCTCGAGACGCCTTGCTGCCGCGCGATGCCCCACACGGTGTCTCCCGGGCGCACCACGTAGGTAGCAGCTCCTTCCGATGCCTCATCGGATCGCGCCGCGCGGGTCTTTAGGGCCGGCTCCGACCCGGCCCCGCCCCGGGGCACCGGGATCACGACCTCCTGTCCCGGCCGGAGGCGGCGCGGGTCCGCGATGGCGTTGAGCTCGGCCACGGCGGCCGCAGGAGCGCCGTGGGAGCGGGCGATCTCCCACAGGGTGTCCCCCGGCCGGACCTGGTAGCGGCGAAACGTGAGGCGCTCGGAAGCCGGTATCGCGGCGAGCCCCTGGGCCAGGCGGCCCGCGGTGCCCGCCGGCACCCGCAGGGGATAGGCCTGGGTTCCCGGGGGCGTGCACCCCCGCCTGAGGGCCGGGTTGAGCGCCCGCAGCTCCGCGAGGGCTGCGCCGGCCAGCCGGGCTGCCGTGCGCAGGTCCACCGGCGCGTCCACCCAGACCGTCTCATAGGACGGAGGAGCGGCAGCGGTGCCGGCCGGCAACCCGTGGGCCTCGGGGTCCCGGGCCATCTGGACGGCCGCATAGAACTTGGGCACGTATCGGCGGGTTTCCGCACGCAGGGCCCCCGCCGCCGAGAGCTCCCAGAAGCACTCGGCCCGGGCCGCGGCCTGGGCGCGGCTCACGCCGCCGGGGCCGGCGTTGTAGGCAGCCAGCGCCAGGTTCCAGTCGCCGAAGCGCGCATAGAGCTCTTTGAGGTGCGCCGCCGCGGCGCGGGTGGACGCCTCCGGGTCGAGGCGCTCGTCCACCCACCAGTCGATGCGCAGCCCGCTGGCGCGGCCCGTAGACTCGATGAACTGCCACATCCCCACCGCGTTGGCCGGCGACCGGGCGTCGGGATGGAAGGAGCTTTCCACCAGGGCGACGTACGCGAGCTCCTCGGGCAATCCCTCCTCGGCAAGGATGTGGCGGATCATGGGGAGATAGCGCGCGCCGCGGCGAAAGACCTCACCGAGCCCTCGCCCCCGCATCCCCGCGAACTCGTCGAGCACCGCGCCGATCTCCGGGCGGTCGGGGACCGGAAGCCCCCACGCCTCTAATGCCTCCAATGCCTCCAGCGCCTCTGCGGACTCCTCGCACACCTCTGCCGCCTCCGCCGCCTCCGCCTCCTCGGAGACCGCGCCGGGCGGGCCCACGGCCGGCGCCGGTTCGACGGCTCGATCCGGGAGGAGTGCCATGGGCGGAGCCGGCTCGGGGCTCGGCACGGGGGCCGCTCGCGGCCGCTCATCGGGCTGGGGCAACTTCGGTGCCGCCCGGATTGCCGGGGGGGGCGGGGGAGCGGGGTCGGGGAAAGGGGCGGGCCGAATCGCCGGAGCCGGAGGAGCCGGCGCGGCGGCTTCGGCCGCCACCCGCTCGGGGGGCTGGGGTTCCGGGGCGGTGGATCGGGCAGGCGCCCCGGCGCATCCACCGAGGGCCACGGCCAGGGCCAGGGCCATGAGAAAGGCCCCATACGGCCCGCGGGGAGTCGCGGCGCCTTGTGGTCTGCCGGCGCTTCTTGAGCTCGTCATTGGGCCGCCTGGGAGGGCTTGGATCGCTATCCGGCTCGAGACCCGGGAGCTCGAGGCGCCAGCCCCGGCCCGCTGGAGCGAATGGGGGAAGGCCGTGACCGCCACTCCCGGCCGCGGAGCGCGGGGATACACGCAGCCGGCGGCGCGAAGCCGTGGCGCACGCAGCGCGCCCGGCTTCCGTGTCTTCTTCCTGGAGGATCTTCGGCTCCCAGCCGCGGTCCCCGAAAAGCTCAAGATCGGGTGGGACGGCCTGGGGCTAAAGTTTTCTCCTGCGCGCGCCGATCGTCACATAGAATGCTGCGGCTGCACCGCCTGGGGGCGGCCCAACGGCCGAGTTCCTCCCCCTCATGGCCACGGCGTCGGCCCGGCCTGAGCCCGATGAGTTGGGAGCCGTCGCGCGGCTTTACTTACCAGAGGCAACCGTGTTGGAACAAGAGCAAACCCTGCAGAACACAGTAGAGATTCCTCCGGGACGCCGGCGGGAGGCTTCGCCGGCCGGCCGGTCCCTCGACATGGACGACGTGGTGGAGGCCTGTCTTGCCCAGCGGCTCCTCGGGCCCAAGGAGGCCCGTTTCGCCCGGGAGCGACGGGCCGTGCAGGGGGCCGTGGTGGACCGGCGCGGAGGCGACCCCGGCGACCCCGTCGGGGTCTTCCTCTCCTACGGGTTTTCCCCCCCGGGCCGCAAGGAACCCCTGGAGCCGGAGGACGTCCTCGGCGCCCTCTCGGCGCACCTTGGCGTGCCCCGGGCCCATATCGACCCGGTGCGGCTAGACGCCGACGCCATTGTGCGCTCCCTTCCCCGGGCCTTTGCGCAGAAGCACGCGATCCTGGTGCTCGACCCGAAGGCCGACCCGGTTCCCCTGGCCGTAGCGGATCCCTTCGACGCGCAGGCCCACGACACGGTGGCCCGCCGCCTGGGGCGCCCCGTGGCGGTGCACCTGGCGGCACGGGCGGAGGTCTTGCGCCTCATTCGGGAAATCTACGGCTTCAAGGGCTCGGTGGCCGCGGCTGAGCGGGATCTGTGCCAGGTGCCCGATCTCCAGAACCTGGAGCAGTTCTTCCGGATGCGCACCGACGGCGAGGTGGACGCGGCCGACGGCCACATCGTGCGGGCCGTGGACCACCTGCTGCGCTACGCCCTGGACCAGCGGGCAAGCGACATCCACATCGAGCCCAAGCGCGAGATGTCCCTCGTACGGCTGCGCATCGACGGGGTGCTCCACACGGTTCACACCTTTTCCCGGCGCGTCCACTCGGCCCTGGTTTCGCGCCTCAAGACCCTCTCGCGCATGGACATCGCGGAAAAGCGTCTGCCCCAGGACGGCCGCATCAAGACGGAGTACGGCGGCGCGGGGGTGGAGCTTCGGGTCTCTACACTCCCGGTGGCCTTCGGCGAGAAGGCCGTGCTGCGCATCTTCGACCCTGCGGTGCACGAGAAAGACTTGGCCGACCTGGGCCTCGAGGGCCGGGATCTGGAGACGATGGAGGGCTTTCTGGAGCGGCCCCACGGCCTGGTGCTCGTCACCGGACCTACGGGCTCGGGCAAGACCACCACGCTGTACGCGGCGCTGCGGCGCCTGGCCACCGGCGAGCGAAACGTGAGCACGGTGGAGGATCCCATCGAGAACCTCTTCGACGACTTCAACCAGGTGGGGGTGCACTCTGCCATCGGGCTCACGTTTGCCTCGGCGCTTCGCACCCTGCTGCGCCAGGACCCCGACGTGATCATGGTGGGGGAGATCCGGGACCCCGAGACCGCCAAGATGGCCCTCCAGGCGGCCCTCACGGGCCACCTCGTGCTCTCGACGCTCCACACCAACGACGCCCCCTCGGCCATCGGGAGGCTCCTCGACATGGGGGCCGAGCCCTACCTGCTGGCCTCGACGCTCCTGGGGATCGTGGCCCAGCGCCTGGTGCGGGTGCCCTGCCCGCTCTGTGCCGCCGAGGCTCCCATCGCCCTGCCCGAGGCCGAAGCCCTGGGTCTGCCGCCCCGGACTCCCGTGCCCCAGGGAGCGGGCTGCCCCAAGTGCCGGCAGACCGGCTACCGGGGCCGGATCGGTCTCTACGAGATCCTCGAGCTGACCCCCGAGGTGGCCGAGGCCATCCACCAGGGAAGGCCCGCCGCCCACCTGCGGGTCCTGGCCCGCAAGGTCGGCATGCGCACGCTGCGCCAGGCCGGTGCGGCCACCGTGCTCCGAGGTCTCACCACCCCCCGGGAGGTTCTCGCCGTGACCCCGCCGGACGACACGTCGCCTCCCCTTGGCCTCTTGGCGGGGAATGCGGCTTGCAGAGCGTGAGATCGGGGGCCCCGTTGGAAAGGAGCGTCACCATGGCCCAGCCGAGGGCACAGAGTGGCTTTA
Organism: Thermodesulfobacteriota bacterium; assembly: GCA_040756475.1. Taxonomy (NCBI): domain Bacteria; kingdom Pseudomonadati; phylum Thermodesulfobacteriota; species Thermodesulfobacteriota bacterium. Next base: position 9,392 of record JBFLZB010000026.1, on the reverse strand, counting down.
CCTTGGTGGAGTTAATGATCACGTTGGCGATCATCGGAATCCTGGGGCTTGCCACCTTGCCCGGCATCTTTCGCAATATCCCCACGTACCGGGTGAACAGCGCGGCCAAGGTGCTGGCTTCGGAGATCAACCTGGCCCGCATGCGCGCCATTGCGAGAAACCGGGTGCACCACGTGACCTTCGACCTGGCCGCCCAGAAGATCGAGATCTGGGAAGACGACGACAACAACTGGGGCACGGCCAACGCTCTGGTGAAGACCCTGAGCCTGCCCGGCAGGTTCCCGAACGTCGCGCTCGATTACAATCCCGTAACCGGTGTGGACGGCGCCGCCGTCGCCCAGGCGGCGAGCTTCGGGGGAACGTCCAGCCCGGTGCGGGCCACGTTTCGGCCGAACGGCCTCCTCGCAGATCCAGGCGCCTTCTATCTGATCCCGGCGACCGACAAGGGCGTCCGCGACGAGCGGATGCGAGCCCTCGCCGTGGGCCGCGCGGGTCAGGTGCAGGTATTTCGCTACGATCCCACGAGCAATCCCCCCTGGGAGGAGTACCTATGAGGAAGGGGTTCACCCTGGTGGAAGTTCTCGTCGCCCTGGCTGTCCTCTCGGTGGGACTGCTCGCCGTGGCGGCCATGAGCATCAGTTTCGTCCGCGCCAATACCCACACCCATGCTATGAGCGAGGCCGTTGTGCTCGCGGCTGCCAAGATGGAGCAGTTGCGCAGTTACGCCACCTCGGAGCGTGCCGACACCTTTTCTCCCTTCGACTTCGACTACCTCACCAGTACCGATCCGGCCCTGACCACGGTCATCGATCCCCCGGGCAGCGCGAACCAGGTGACGGTGTCGGGCCTGCTCTCCGGCACGGCGGGCACCCCGGTCGTCTTGACGGGAGGCAACAACTACGAGGTGCTCTACGACGACGGGACCAACGGCGGAGACGAAACCGCGGGCGACGGGATCTACACCGGCAGCGACGTGGTCGACTACAGCGGAACCGGCGCGGGTTTCACTGTTTCGCGGCGATGGATGGTGGAACCCCTCCCAATAGACGTCAACGGCGATGGAAGGGGAGATTTCGCCAGGCTCCGCACCGAGGCTTCATGGGTAGACCGCTCCGGCGGGACCCGTACCGTCGGCATGGAATCGCTCGTGTTCCGGAGGCAATGACGATGAACCTTCGCAGCCAGCGCGGCACGGTTCTGGTGGCAGGCCTGGTGATCCTCGCCCTCCTTTCCCTCCTGGGAGCGGCGAGTCTCCTGAACGCGACGCTCGACACCCAGCTCACGGCCAACCAAGCGGTGAGCAAGGAAGCCTTCTACGCTTCGGAAGCAGGCCTGGACGTTGCATCGGGGGCCTTGTTCGGTTTCGTGGTCCAGAACCTTCGGGCACCGAACCCGGCTACGGTCCCGGGGTGGGGCACCTGGATCACCCCCGCGCTACCGATCGACGGCAGCGACTTCAACGGCTACCACGTGGAGTATCGAATCTCATACCAGGGCACGGTTACCGGGGGCGGGCAACCGCGGCCGTACCCCTTCTCCAGTTTGGATGGCGGACAGCAACTGAATCATCAGGCATACACGTACCTGCTGAGCTCGAGGGCCACTTCTCTTTCGGTTAGCGGCGGCGCCGAGCAGATGTCGGAGACGATCCAGTTGCTGGAGACCCCGCTGGTGCAGTACTACGTCTTCTTCGACGATGACTTGGGGTGGCATCCCGGACCGGAGATGCGATCCTGGGGGCGCGTGCACACCAACGGCGATTTGGGGTTTGCGAACCAGCATGCCAACGGGGTGACCTTTCGCAACTACGACGACGCCAACCAGCCGACCCCCTGCACCATCACTGTGGCGGGCCGGATTCGACACCAGGGCCATCTCCAGCAAGACGGCACCTGGGGAAACCGGGCCACGAGCAACGTCTACGTGCGGGTGCACAACCCGGGCACAATTCCATCGGCCTCGGGAGCCGCGTCCACGGCGAACCCCGACTACGTTCTCATCGACACCTCCATCGACGGTTCCAATCAGGCCGCACAGGAGCAGCGCTTTCGCGATGCGGACGACACGTACCACGTGCGGGTGGGGGTGGACCGAATGCCCTCCGCGAGCTTCCAGTCCCTGCTGCGGGGAGGCTTCTACGAGACCGAGGCCGGCGATCCGATGCGGGAGGACGTGGATGGTCTCGTCATCCTCTCAGACCCCTGGCGCGTCGTGTTCAACCCCTTCGACGGGCCTTCCCAGGACGTGACCGACCTGGTGGCTGCGTACGAGGTTGGGTTCGGCGTCACCGCGAACATCGACAGTTGGCCCGTGGGAGCCAGGACCAATGCGGACGGGTCACTGGCCTCGACGGCCACACCCCCGGTGGCCCGCACGGCGCTTTACTCGCCGGAGAACCTGGTGGAAACCGACGAGGCGGGAGGAGCCTATGCCGCGGCGGCCGGCGCCACCGCGAACCCTTCCTACCCCTGCGTGCTGGAGCGACAGGACGGGCGCGAGGGCCGCGAGGTGGACTTCACGGTTGTCGACCTCCAGCGCCTCCAATACTGGTATCGGGACTATCTGGACTTTCGCGACGGCGGAGGATTGGACGGGAGCATCGACCTCAGCAACCGGTCCCTCCTCATCTACGTATCGCGCTCGAGGTCGGGGGGCGGGTTTGTGGCGGGTGCGGGGCGGGGCGCGCTCCAGGCGGTGAAGCTCATCGGCTCCGAGGCCGGGCGCACGCGCACGGCCGTAGACCGGCAGGTCTCTCCTACGCTCCTGGTGCGGACCACCCTGGCCACGGACAACCCCATCTACCTGGAGGGCGACTTCAACGCACCGGGCCACGCCGGGGGCAGCACCTCTCCGGGGGGGGTGGGGTGCGCACTCATCAGCGACGCCGTAACGCTGCTTTCGAACGACTGGGGGCCGCGCTTTCTTCCGCCGACACTGGGCGCCGTCGCCCCGCCGTACACGGGAGGGACCACTCTCAGCCGACCCACGGTGACCGGACGAACCACCTACAACGCCGCTTTCTTCACGGGTCGGCACGACTTCCGGGGGGCCCCGGCGGGAGGGGAAGAAGCGGGAATCCATAATTTCGTGCGTTTTCTCGAAACCTGGGGAGGCCGCGAGAGCGCCATTACCGGCTGCCTGATCAACCTTTGGTTCAGCCGGCAGGCTGTGGGCCCGCACGGACTGGGCTACTACTCCCCGCCGACCCGCAGCTTCGGCTGGGACCGCCAGTTCGGGAACCCCAGTTATTGGCCTCCTTACGTGCCGAGCATCTACAGCATGGAGCGTACGGCGTGGCGCGAGGAATAGGGGCTGGAGCGGAGCCGAACCGGCCCTTGTTCCATACCGCGTGCGCAAAACCGAGCGCGGCGCACTGCCAGGAGCGAACCGCAGGGGGACCCCACAGGAAGTGCGGGTGAGGAGGAAGAACATGCGAAGGATCGGACCGTCGAGACCCGCGAGGGGCTTTACCCTGGTGGAGCTCTTGGTGGCCATGGCCATCGGGCTGATTCTCATGGCCGGGCTCTACCAGTTCTTTATCGGCCAGCAGCGGACCTATTCCACACAGGACGAGGTGCTCAGAGCCCAGCAGCAGGCCCGCATGGCGGAGACACTCATCAGCAAGGCGGTACAACTGGCGGGTTCTTACGTGCCCGGAGCGGCCGCTACGGTCTCGATGCGCGGGCAGTCGATCCTTGCGGCTTCCGATCGTTACCTCGTGCTCCAATACGACGATCCCCTCAACACCGCCAACATCAACGTCGTCTCGGCAGACGAGGTGGTCACCTTCGCCGTTTCCAAGACCCCCCCGACGGTGGGCGGGGGCACGGAGACCATCAGCGCGACCGTGTGGTTCGACAAGACCGGCAACGGCACCATCGACGACGCCGACATCCACGATCTGCGCATCGGCCTCGACCTTTCGGGCCCCCCCTACACCCTTTACCGCATCACGCCGACGGCGGCCGGCGGGATCATCCCCGAAGCCATTGCCTCGAACGTCGACAACCTGATCTTCCGATACTACGACGCAGCGGGGAACCCCATCTCGCGCGACCCTGCGACGGGAGCCGAGATCCTGGCGACGACCCCCCTGGCTGCTGCCGAACGTGCGGCGATCCGGTCCGTAGATCTGGAGTTGGTGCTTCGCACCCAGACCGCGGATCCCCGCTACACGCAGACGTTTCCCCGCACCCCCGACTCGGTGGCGACCTACCATGCCGCCGGGACGCCGAACGCAGTGACCGCAGACTTCGACGACAACTTTCGCCGCAGGGTATACCGGAGCCGTATCAGTCCGCGAAGCCTTGCGATCGCTTCATGCGGCCGGCTCGACCTGTCGGCGAACCCGGGCCAGCCCGCGTGCCCCAACGGGTCCAGCATCACGGCAACCGTCCTCGACCAGCACCGGCAGCCGGTCAGCGGCATCACGGTGCGGTTCGGGGCCGGGGACGGAACCCCGACCGGGGCGATGGCCACGACCAACGCCGGCGGGCAGGCCAGCTTCAACCATTCCTACACGGATCTCTCCAAGCCGATTTCCGTGTGGGCCGAGGCGGCGGTCTCGTGTGACACTCCCGGAGGTACCCAGACCGTTACCCTCCACAACAGCATCACCGTGACCTACCTTCCCGGCGCAGCCGATCGGGTGGCGATCGAGAGCGGGGTGGCGGGCTTGGTCCTCGACACCTGCCCCGGGGGCAGCTTCGACTTCGTGGCCCGAAGCTATGACGAGTGCGGCAACGAGGTCGAGCCGGGTACGCCCGAACTCCGGTTCGAGGCTTTCGACCCAATGGGCCTCGGGCCCTTCGGTTCCATAGGGCCGTCGGACCTGCTCACGTCGTCGGGACAGAGTTTCACCGTGGAGCCGCCGGCGGCAGGCCCCTACACCGCCAGCCGCGCCGGAAACAACTTCCGGATCGACGTGCGCGCCGTCACGCCGCTGCCCGCGTGGCTGACGGCAGGTCTTGCGGCCGCCTCCGGGACCACCTGGCCCTTCGACGTGCAGGTGCGGCCGTGGCCGCCCACCCGCCTCCTCCCCACCGCGCCCAGCGCCATCGCGGCCGCTACACACAGCGATTGTCCGTCGCCGCCCATCTCGGACCTCTTCCAGGTCGCCGACTGCAGAGACAACCTGGTGTGGGATCCGCTGGCAGGAGGGTACGGTCTTACCGCGAGCATCACGAAGGATCCGCCTACGAGCATCCTCGACCAGGGAACGCTAGGGGTAGCTGCCGGCCCGGGGCTGGGCCAACAGACACTCACCTACAACCCGCCGCCGCCGTGTGCCCTGGGGGCCGGACCGCTCACCCTGAGCCCCATGTTCCAGATTGATCTCACCGGCGACTTGAGCGCCGATCCCTCGCCGGTGCCGTCTTTCGGACCACAGCCCCTGACCCTGGAGGCCTGTCTGAACGCGTGCGCCATCGAGTTCAGCAAGGATGGCGGCGTCACCTGGCACCCCACGCTCGCGCTCACCGAGTGCGAGACCCCGGCAAGGGTCATCGTCCGGGTGAATGCATGCAACCTCAACGGGGTTCCGATTGATCTGGTGCTCACGTCGGCCGCGGGGAGCGCCGGCTTCGATCCGGCCTTCACCCAGAACGCGACCACCGTGAACCTGACAGGGGTCGTCCCCTCGGTGGCCACGGCCGACCTCTTCATCGGGAGCGCAGCCGACGGTGCCACCTTCTCGGTGGAGGCGCGGTACCCCAACACCGGAAACCCCATCTGGGCCTGCGGCCCGTCCACCCTCTCGATCAGCAACGCGTGCAGCGGCACCACGGGCATCCGGGCCTACTACATGCTGGAAGACCCCCCCGGCTCGGGCCGCTTCGTGCGGCAGGATCTCGGCGCGGGGGGCAACAACTGCATCAGTGCCATCCGGCAGCTCCAGTTCGAGGTGGACGACTGCCGGTTCAACACCAACCACGTGGACGCCACGAAGGCGGGGGGCGAGAAGGGCCTGTGGGTGCGGGTCTACGCGGAGGGCGCCCTGTACGACGAGGAGGGGGTCGACCTCGTCCCCTCCTCCTCGCGCCGGATGCTCACGGAAGTGCTGCCGCTGCGGATGTTCCAGCTCGACGGCGGGCCGTTCCTGGCCACCCCCGACGGCAACCTCACCTACCCGCCGGGCAAGCGGGTAGACATCCAGGTCCAGTACACCGACCCGGACGATCCCCTGGACGACGCCTGTGAGCTCAACGTCCCACTGGCCCTGCCCGTCCCCGTGTGCTTCCCCAACGCCATCACCTCGGGAGGCGGCGCGGGGTGGAACGGCAATTTCAAGGTCCACTGGGGAGACGTGGTCGTGCGCGGCGACATCTCGCTCCCCAACAAGTTCATCTGGAAGGACATCACGGGCCAGTTCAACGGCTCGCCCTTCGGCGGCAACAACTACACGGACCGCTTCGTCGACGTGTACTGCGGCGGCAACTACTCCGGAGCTGCCAACCCCACGCCGGACGTGCCCGACCGGCCCTTCCTGAACCCGGGCTCCCCGGTGACGGACCGCTTCGGCAACTATTTTCGCAACATCAGCGACCCGAAGATCGACGAGATGATCGTCGTCCTCGACTACGAGACGATCAAGACCCTTGCCGTAGACCAGGACACCTACTGGTACACCCTCCCCGGGATGCAGGTCCGAAACCCCGCGACCGGACAGGTGGCGAACAACCTGCAGGCGCTGCTGAGCATGAACGGCCCGGGCCAGCCCAACGCGTACCACAACGGGAAGTTCGTCTTCGTCGACACCTTTGGGGATCCGAACACGGCAGACCCCCATTACGTCGTGCCCAAGACCGGCGTCGAGATCGACGCGGACGCCGCGGCCGGAGTCCTCCCCAAGCACGACATCCAGGGGAACTTCTTCACCTCCGGAATCATCTACGTCGCTGGCGACCTGGTGTTCGGGGGCATGGGCAACACGAAGAACCTCACCGCCCAGACGCCTCCCGAGCGGGAGATGCACTACGACCACAACGACCCGCTGTGGCCCGGGGCGGGGGTGGACCTGGAGGACGTGCTCCCCATCCGCTCCGATCCCGCCCAGCCGCGGCAGAGTTTCGGGCTCTCGGTCCACATCGACGGCGCCGTCTACATCGACGGCGCGTTCCGGGGCTCCGGGAACCCCTCGGTGTACGGCTCGATGACGGCGGAGTTGGGGTACCAGGGAAGCGGCACGCCCGAGATCTGGTACAACTACGGCCTGAACCAGAGCGGCATGAGCCAGTCCCTGTGCGTGGAGTGCTGCAACATCCGGCTTCGGCCGGGGAGTCTCACCCTGATCCCGGGCGCCTCCCAACAGGTCCTGGCGATCAACCCGGGAGGGACTCCCCAGTGGTGGAGCGACAACGGCGCGGTGGCCGCCGTCTCGAACACGGGCGTCGTGACCGCCGTCAGTCCGGGCACGGTCCGCATCTGGGCGCGGGACCGGAACAACTGCACGGCCTTTGCCACGGTGGTGGTCGCCGACCCCTGCGACCTCTTCGCCGACCCCCTGAACATCGACCCCGCAATCCCGAATCCCCTGGCGGCGGGAGGTCTCCAGGGCTTCACCGTCTCCTACGCCCCCAGCGGCGCGGTCTCCTGGGCCAGCGACGACCCCACGGTGGCGTCGATCGCATCCAGCGGGGCCCTCTCGGGCATCGCCACCGGCGCGTGTACCGGAACGACCCTCATCACGGCCCGGGACGCCGCGTGTCCCGACCCTCTGCAGGCGTTCCTCACGGTGACGCCTCCGACCACTTGCAACCTGCGCATCGACCCGAAACCCACCTCGGTCCAGACGGGGACCTCGTTCCCCCTCCAGGCCCTCGGCAGCCTCTGCAGCCCGACCTGGACCACCACCGACCCCGGCGTCTACTCCCGGCTCACGGTGAACGCCGCCGACCCGACGCGCGCGGCGGTGGAAGGCCTGGCCGACACGCCGCCCGGCACCCTGGTGACCGTCTCAGTGGAAGACCTGGGGTGCACGGACTCCGCCACCTTCGCCGTGAGCGGATGCGCACCGCTCACCTTTCCCGTCGCGCCCGCGGGGCCGGTCTCCCTGGGCTCGTCCTACGCCCTCACCGTCGCCGGGGGCTCCGAGCCCTATACCTGGGTGGTGGACGGGGCGGCGAGCTCCGGAGCCGGGAATCTCTCGGTCTCGCCGGCCCCGGACACCGAGAACGCCACCTTCACCCCCACGGCGCCCGGCACCGTGGTGCTCCATGTCACCGACGCGACCGGGTGCTCCGCGGTCCTCTCCCTGGAGGTGGTCTGTCTCGAACCGACGGTGGCCCATGCGTTGCCCGCGGACGGCGCGAGCTACGGGACGAGGACCCCCAACGGCCCATCCCTGGTCTGGAAGGCGGTGCCCGACGACCGGTTCGGCGCGAGTCCCTTCGACCAGATCGCCAACGTCACCTTCACCGTGAGTCCCAATCCCATGGGGCTTGCGCCCCGGGTGGAGGCGTCGAACGAGTACTGCGGCTTCGGCGGAGACAACTGCGCCGCCGCCCCGGGAGACGTCTCCGCGTGGCCCGACGGCACCTACACCCTTACGGCCACGGCCACGACCACCGCCGCCCACCCCTGCGGGGTCGGGTCCGTGGCGGACTCGGTACAGATCCAGGTGTTCAACAGCTCGTGCCCCATCCGCGTCCTCCCTGCCGGGCCGATCACCATCAAGAAGAACCGTACCCTCCAGTTGGAGGCCTTCGACACCGTGGGCCCGGTGACCTGGACCTCGTCGAACCCGGTGAGCGCGATCATCCGGGCCCCGGCGACGGGAAACCTGGTGACCCTGGAGAGCCTGGCCCAGAACACGTCCACCACGATCCGGGTCCAGGACTCCCGCTGCTTCACCCAGCTCCAGGTCAACGTGATCCCATAGGAGGAGCGGTCCCGCCCAAACGAAGAGCCGGAGGGAGCCCCCCTCCGGCTCGCTTTACTTGGGCACACGCCATTGTCGGGGCCGTCCGGGATGGCAGTGGCTGACGATGATCTGTAGAGGCCGCGGGCCGACCAAGGCCTATCTACACGATCCGGAAGACAACCCCTTTCGCGGAGCCGGTGCGTCCGGCTTCACCGGTGTCCACCGACTGCGGCGGATCGGTCGATGCGGTACGGGGCCCCGGTTCGACAGGGCCGGGGCTCCCGGACCCGGCCCCAGAATTGGGTGTTGGATTCGGGTCAGGCGCGCCGGGTCCGTCGAGCCTCACCCGAAAAACCGCACCAGCAGCGCCGTCGCCAGGGCCCACGCCAGGGCCAGGGCCGTGAGGACCACGCACCCGCCCGCCAGCCACCGGTGCCAGGGCTGCTCCCTTCCCCGCTCCTCGTAGCCCAGCAGGTGCCCCAGGAGGAACCCGGCGACCATGCCTCCCCCGTGGGCCCAGTTGTTGATGCCG
>JBFLZB010000025.1:12500-36343 GCA_040756475.1 Thermodesulfobacteriota bacterium | reverse complement strand
CAGCCAGGCCAAGCTCTACCTGGAGGCCCGCGAGGCCCTGCTGCGATTCGCAACGGGATACCCGCTCGGTCCTGCGCCGGCACCGGAGAGCCCGCCGTGAGCGCGCTTCTGGTCGGGGTGGGCTACCGATTGGCTCCCTCCTCATGTGGATTGCCTGAGAGCGCCTTGCTTGGTCTGCCCGAGGATCACCCGGCTGGGGCCTCGCCGACGGTCTCGCCCATCCCCACCCGCCTCCCCGGCACCAGCTCGGGGCGCCGGCGCACCGCGTCCTTCCCGAACAGCACGATGACCGTGGAACCCCTGTCGAAGCGCCCGAGCTCCTGACCCCTCTCCAGTCGGACCGCGCCTTCCCGGTACTCCCAGCGCCGCACCTCCCGGGTCACATAGCGATATCACGGGGAGCACGACCGGCGCCGTCAAGCGTCCGGTTGGCCCGCGTCGCCCAGCGCGCGCTACGGGCGGGCAAGAAGCGCGGGCGGCTCACGGTGACGGACAAGGGTCTGCTCATCGACTGGAACCGGGCCCGCGAGCGGACCGAGGAGTTCAAGACCATCTACCGGGCGCGATCGGGTATCGAGGCCACCAACAGCGAGCTCAAGAAGGCCCACGGCCTGGGACGGGTGTGGAGCCGCGGGCGGAAGATGCGGTATGTGACCAGCGCGGAGCGGATCGGCGAAAAGAAAGGCATCCAGCAAAAGGCCCGCGTCGCGGTCCTCGAGGTACTGGAGGCCCGCTTCGGCGTCGTGCCCCAGGCGCTGGCGGAGTCCCTCGGCCACGTCACCCAGGAGGCGGTGCTCTCGGCCCTCCTCAAGCGGGCCGCGTGGTCGCCCCCTCCCTGGAGGATTTTGCCAAGGACGTGCACAAGGCGCTCTCGTAAGGGGAGACCCGAGGGCGTCTCGCGCAAAGGCGCCAACATCGCCAAGAAATGCTCGGAAGCCTTCTCCGCGCCTTCGCGCGAGCCCGGAGCTCGGCGACCGAAACTGTATGCGGGAGCGTCAGAGAAGCTTCACGAGGGTGGCGACCACCGCGGCCTGGGCAACCAACATCCCGGCTACCCACTTGATGATCTCTACCTTGGCCGAAGTGAGGTCCTCCTTGGTGGCCAGGATTTCCCGCTGGGTCTGGATGACGTGCCGGGCGCTGTCGCGAAAGATCTCCGACAGCTCACGGGCCGCGCTCTCATCCACGTTGACTTTTCGCAGCCGGTCGTAAATCTCGAGGGTGTCGACGGAGACGTCCACGGCGGCTCCTCTCAGCAGCAATGGAAGTGGCCGTCATTGTCGCCCGAGGGTTTGATCCTGTCAACGCAGGCCCACCCGGAGCCCAGACCATGGCCAGAGACACCGGACGACGACGCAGAGGGGCCGACACAGGAAGAGAGCTCGGAACGTGGAACCCGCGACCGGGTCTCCCCCCGAAGGGGCAGGTGTCGGCCGCCTGCGGCGGCTGTTCCCGGTGCCGGCGGCCAGAGGCCGCTGTTCCCGGTTGAAATCCCAACTGGAAACCGGGAACAGGGAACTCGAAACAGCCTCCCCCCCGTCCCCTCAAGCCCCACCCCCGCCGGGCCGATGGGTGGGGATGGAACCGCGGAGGCGCGGAGGGCGCGGAGAAACCCTGTCCGAAACCGGCCCCCCCTTTGCCGCCGACAGCCGGCCGTTGCCACCGCGGGAGCTCGGGGCTAGGATGGGCCATCGTCCCCCTGGTGCTCTACCACGACCGAAGCCCGTGGGACGCGGCGCGGCGCTTCGAAGATCTGGTGGCGGCTCCGGGCGCGCTGCGCGACTATGTGCCTCGGCTCCAATACGCCCTGTGCGACCTCGGCGCCTATCCGGACGACGCCCTTCGGGGCGAGGTCATGGTGCGCACGGGGCTCTTGTTCCTGCGGCACATCTTCGACGGCGACCTGGCGCAACGGCTTCCCGAGTATTTTCGACTCTTGACGGCGCTGGGGGACCAGCGCACGGGCCTTCAGTACCTCGAAACGCTGCTTCGCTACGTCGCTAGCGCCGCCGACCGTATCGGCCCCGAAGACCTGCGCGCGGCCATCGACACGGCGTTTCCGGAGAAAGGAGAAGACATCATGCCGACGCTCGCCGAAAAATGGATCGAGGAAGGCGTTCAGAGGGGCATCCAGCAGGGCATCCAGCAGGGCATCCAGCGAAAGGCCCACGCTGCGGTCTTGGAGGTCCTGGAGGCCCGCTTTGGCGTCGTGCCCCAGCCGGTGGCCGAGGCGGTCGGTCGGGTAACGCAGGAATCGGTGCTCTCGATCCTGCACAAGCGCGCGGTTGTCGCCCCCTCCCTGGAGGATTTTGCCAAGGACGTGCAGAAGGCGCTCTCGTAAGAGGGAACCCGAGGGCATCTCGCGCAAAGGCGCCAAGATCGCCAAGAAGCGCCCGAAGGCAGGTGTCGGCCGCCTGCGGCGGCTGTCTGTTCCCGGTGTCGGCGGCCGGAGGCCGCTGTTCCCGGTTGATATCCCAACCCGGAACCGGGAACCCGGAACTGGGAACACCCCGAACGGGCAGAACTGGGAACACCCCGAAGGGGCAGAACCGGGAACAGCCTCCCCCCGTCCCCTCAAGCCTCATCCCCGCCGGACCGATGCGCGGATGCAACCGCGGAGGGCGCGGAGAGAGTAGCTGCTCGCTTCTCCCGGCACGAAAAGCTCGGAACCCGGCCCCTATCCTGTTCGACGAAAGAAGAAGACCACGAACGGATGAAGCAATATGAAATTACTCCGCATTTACGTCGACACGTCCGTGTTCGGCGGGTGCTTCGACGAGGAATTCGTAGAGTGGTCCACTGCTTTGATGGAGGACTTCCGCGAACACCGCTTCCAGTGTGTCCTCTCCGACGTGACGGCTGCCGAAGTGGCCATGGCGCCAGAGATCATCCGGGAATTGTTCGAGGAGCTTCTGGCCAGGGCAGAAGCCCTCCAAGTCACACCGGAAGCTATGGAACTGCTCTCGGCTTACGAATCGCACGCTATTCTCGGGCCTCGTTATCGGAACGACATGCTGCACATCGCGCTCGCGACCGTCGGCGAAGTGGATGTCGTGGTAAGCTGGAATTTCAAGCATATTGTTCGGCTGGACAAGATAAGGCTTTTCAATGCGGTGAACTTGGAGCTCGGGTACAAGGCACTGAGCATCTACTCCCCGAGGGAGGTTGCCACCCATGGAACAGAAGACTGAGATTCACGCGGTCGAACTCGTCCGCCGTATCCGAGACGAGCAGGCCGAGTTGCTCCAAGGAAAGTCGGACGAGGAGATCATGAACTTCTTCCGCAGGGCTGGTGAAGCGGCGAGATCCAGCGAGACAAGAGGGAAGGGGCGCGGCGGCGAACCAGCTCTCGAACGGGACGCTTGATAGCGCCGATTTGCCTCACCCGCCGGCACCCGCCTACGGCGGAGTTCCCGGTATCGGCGGCCGAAGGCCGCTGTTCCCAGTTGAGATCTCAACCCGTCACCCGTCACGCTTCACCCGTCACCCGGCCCCCCCTCAAGCCTCACCCCCTCCGGACCGATGCGCGGATGCAACCGCGGAGGCGCAGAGGGCGCGGAGAAATTCTCTGCCCGTCCTGCGGCATTGGGAATTTGACAAAATGGCCGCAACCAAGCAAATTGTGGCCACGTTCGAGCTGCAGAGGAGCCTCCCGTGTATGCTTCGATACGCACTATCAAGGACCATTTCAGCGACTTTGTGCGCCGGGCCGGCCTCGGCGAAGAGATCATCGTGACGTCTCACGACCGGCCAGTCGCCAAACTCGTGCCCGTTGCGCCCGAGGACCTGGATCGCACCATCAGTCGCCAGGCCTTCCTTGCGGACCTCAGCGCACTCCGAGACTCGCTGAGCGGCCGATGCTCCGGGGCTCCGATGAGTCAGGCGGTCATCGACCTTCGGAGGGGAGCCCGCTATTGAGGGTTTACTTCGACACCAGCGCCCTCGTGGCTGCCTACGTACCCGAACCCAATACCCGGCTGGCCGTGGCCCGGTTGGCCGCCGCCGAGGCGGTCTACGTGTCGTGGCTGACCCGGGTAGAGTTCTGCTCGGCCCTCTCCCTCAAGACGAGGACGGGAGAGTTGGGCAAGGAGGACGCCCAGCGTGTGCTCGCGGTCTTTGATCGGCACCTGGAGGCCAAGGCCTACGAGGTCCTTCCCCTGAGCCACGAGGCCTATTGCCTCGCGGCCTCTTGGTTGGCAACCCTGGAAACTTCACTGAAAGCACTGGACGCGCTGCATCTGGCTTGCTGCAGGCTCTTCGATCTCTCCCTCGTTACAGCCGACGACGGCCTCGCCAAGGCGTCGCGGCATTTCGGCGTGCCCCAAGAGCACCTGGCAGAAGAGATACGGGTTGCCCCGAAAGCATGAGGACCGACCTCGGCTTCGGTCCGCGAGTCAGGGGCCAGTGGTCACGAGCTGGGAAACCCCGCATCTGGCACTCGGCACTTGGCACTCGGCACCCGGCACTCGGCACTTGGAACGCGGTACTCGGCACTCGACACCGCCCCTCCCCTCAGACCCCATCCCCGCCGGACCGATGCGCGGATGAAACCGCGGAGGCGCGGAGGGCGCGGAGGGAGGTTGCTGCTCGCCCCCCCTTGGGTGCTCCGGCTTGCCGCACGATAGACCCCCAGGTAGTCTGTGGCCGTCAACCCTTCGGGAGATTGCGCGCGCCGATGCTGCAAACACGACCCCTGCTCGACGACGTCCGCACGGCACTGGTGCCGGTCTTCCGCAAGTACGCCGTGCGCCGGGCCGTCCTGTTCGGGTCGTTCGCCCGGGGAGAGGCCACCCGGCATAGCGACGTGGACATCCTGGCCACCGTGGAGACCCCCAAGCGATTCTTCGATCGGTACGACGGCATTCTGGCAGACCTGGGCCGGGCGCTGCCGGAAGTCGGCGTCGACCTGCTCCTGTACACACCGGCCGAGCTCCAGTCCATTTCCCACCGCCCGTTCATCCGGCGAGCTCTGGAAGAGGGTCAGGTGATCTATGAGTCGGACGAAATCGCGGCATGAGGTAGAGCACGGCCTTGCCAGACCTTACCCCTGGTGAGAGCTACTTCGCATCCGACGCGGAGCAGGCCCTTCAGCGGGCAGCCAAGACACATCAGGCCTGCGCGGCCGTGGTCCAAGCCTCCTGACTCGAGAAGCCCCGGTCGCCCTCCGCAAGGAACGGGAGGCCGGAACCTCCCAACTTCTGTCGGCCGAAAGCCGGCCGTTGCCACCGTAGGGGCTCGGGACTAGGATGAGCCCGTGCCCCACGTCGCCCCGGCCCGCCTCTCGATTGGAGGAGAGAGCCTCCGTGGATGCCACAACGGATTCGCGCCCCGATTTCGACACTCCTTGGAAGGAGCTTCGTAAGCGACCTATGAACCGCACCCCCGCGCGCTACGTCGGCAGGCGGATCTGCTCGGGGGTGAGGTTGGACGCGAGCAGGGCGGCGTAGTCCTCTGGGGTCCGAGCGAGCGGGACGTGAGCGAAGAGATAGTGCAGATAGCGGTGGGGGTCGAGGCCGTTGGCCTTGGCGGTCTCGATCAGGCTGTAGAGGGCCGCGCTCGCCGCGGCGCCTCGCGGGTTGCCGGCGAAGAGCCAATTTTTCCGGCCCAGGACGAACGGCCGGATGCCGTTCTCGACGAGGTTGTTGTCCGGGGTGAGCACGGCATGGTCCAGGTAGACGAGCAGCCGCGGCCACTGCCCCAGGGCGTAGCCGATCGCCTTGCCGAGCAGGGTCTTCGGGGGCACCTCGCGCTCGCGCTGGTCGAGCCAGGCCTTGAAACGGACCAAGAGGGGCTTGGCCTGGGCCTGTCGCACCGCGACCAGGGCCTCGCCGGTGAGCCCCTGCTCCTTGGCCCGCTGCTCGATGGCGTAGAGCTTTCGGATGAAGTCGAGCGCCACGTCGACACTGCCGGCCTTGGTCGCCGCCGACCGGTTGCGGCCCGCGGCCACGGTCTTCACGTCATGGAATTCTCGACGTACGTGGGCCCAGCACCCCGCGTGCCGGATGCCCGGCCGGCGGTCGAGGAAGTCGTAGCCGGGGTAGCCGTCGGTTTGGGCCAGCCCCTGGAAGTCCCCGAGGTAGTCGGCGGCCACCTGGCCGGCGCGGGTCGGATGGTAGTGGTATTCCAGGAGGGGGTGGTCTGGGAGCCCCCCGCGAAAGAGCCACATGTAGGATTGGGTCTGGGGCGCCCGCCCCTCCTCCTCGAGCACCTGCACCCGGGTCTCGTCGATCCGAATGAGCGGACCCCGAAGCAGGGCGAGGCGCGCTTGCGCGAGCACCGGCGCGCAGGCCTCGGCCACCTGCATCGCCCAGCCGCAAAGCGTCTGGCGCGACAGCTCGATGCCGAGCCGGGCGAACTGCTTCTCCTGCCGGTAGAAGGGCAGCGCGTCGACGAACTTCGCGGTGAGCACGAAGGCCAGAAGCGCCGGCGTCGCGATCCCCTTGGGGATGATCGCCGGCGGCACCGGGGCGATCTGCACCGTGGGTCCCTCGTCCTCGACGCCCTCGCAGTGGCGGCAGGCGTACTTCAGCCGCACTTCCTGGCGCACCGTGAGCCGGGCCGGCTCGATGTCGAGCTTCTCCGAGACCTCTTCGCCGATCACGCTCTTTGGCTGCCCACACCCGCAGTGCTTGTCGGCCTCGGGGATGTCGAAGACCACCCGCTCGCGCGGCAGGTTCTCCGGCAGGGGCCTTCGCCCGCGCTTCTTCGTGCGGAAATGAGCCGGAACGGCAATCGTCTCTTCGGGTGGCTCGTCGCGTTCTTCCCCGGCGCCCAGTTCGGCCTCGTTGAAGAGGTAGAGTTGCCGGCGCTCGGCCTCGGTGAGTTGTTCGCTCTTTCGGCCGAAGAGCTTGTGCTTGAGGTACTCCACCTGCTCTCGAAGTCGAATCATCTCCGCGTCGTACTCGGAGACGATCCTCTTCAATGCATCGACGTCGTTGGGCAGGGCTGTTATGTCCAGAGCCATGCCGGGATACTAGCAAAAGGCAGCCGGACAAGCAACAACAAAGACAACAATTGCGAACTCAATAGACGCTGGAATACTGAAGTGGCCGATGGGCTCCCCGCTGCTCTACCGTCAGACCTTCCAAGAGCCACAGCAGTTCCCGTGCGCTCACTTCCACGACCTCGGTCTGCGCAGGGGGCCAGCGGAAGGATTCCTTCTCCAGTCGCTTCTGCCAGAGACAAAACCCGTTGCGGTCCCAGTAGAGGACCTTCACGTTCGTCTGCCGCCGGTTGCAGAACACGAACAGATGGCCGGAGAGGGGGTCGAGATCGAGTTGCGCCGCCACCAGGAGCGACAACCCGTCGATGGAGCGGCGCAGGTCGGTGGGGCCGGCGGCCAGATAGACCTTGGTGCCCGGGGCCACGGCGAGCATCACGGCCGCTCCAGGGTGGCGAGCAGCCGAGCAAGCGTCTCGGGGGTGAACCCGTCGCCCACCTCGATGCGGTGCCCGGTGCGGGCCACCACGGTGAGCGCGGCCGCCGGGTGGGTCGCGATCGGGGCTGGCGCCGAGACCTCGGGGCGCACGGCCACCGGCACAAAGCGCACGGGCGGGGCGGCCTGGCCTCCCGCGGCGCGCTCCGGCGACCCCAGCCGCCGCTTCCACGAACTGAAGAGCCGCCGCCCCAGTCCCTGGCGCCGGCAGAACTCGGCCTGCGTCAGCCCGCTACGCTGCCAGGCGCGAAGCTGCGCCCCCCAGAACCGCCGCTTCTCCAGATCCTTCGGCCGCGCCATCCCCGTCCTCCTCTCGCCAGGTCATCGACGGCGAAAGGATGGCAGCCCGTGACGGAGCCGAAAAGAAGGGGTTCATTGATCGCTTACGGAGCTCCTGGAACACCACTTCCGGGCGTTCATGGAGTTCTTCTTTCCCGCCGCGGCGGCCGACATCGACTGGAGCCGCGGGCACACCTTCCTCGACAAGGAACTCGCCCAGGTCGTTCGGGATGCCGAGCTGGGGCGGCGGTTCGTGGACAAGCTCGTGGCGGTCTGGCGGCACGGCGGAGGGGACGAGACCTGGGTTCTAGTGCACGTGGAGGTCCAGGGCCACGTAGAAGCAGGGTTCGCGAAGCGAATGTACGTGTATAACTACCGGCTCTTCGACCGCTACGACCGCCCCGTGGCGAGCCTCGCCGTCCTGGCCGACGACAGGTCCGGCTGGCGCCCTGCGCAGTACCACTACGAGCTTTGGGGGAGCAGGGCCGGTCTAGCCTTCCCTGTGGTGAAGCTCCTGGACTACGCCGATCGCCAGGACGATCTCGAGCACGACCCCAATCCCTTTGCCTGGGCGGTGGCGGCCCACCTGCGGACACTGGCGACCCGGGGGGATCCGGAGGGGCGATTGGGATGGAAGCTGCGGCTGGCCAAGATGCTTTACGAGCGAGGTTATCAGCGCCAAGACATCCTCGATCTCTATGCCTTCATCGACTGGCTGATGGCGCTGCCGGAGGGCTTGGAGCTGCGGTTTCACCAAGGGCTCAAGAGTTTCGAAGAGGAGAGGAAGATGCGGTATGTGACCAGCGCGGAGCGGATCGGCGAAAAGAAAGGCATCCAGCAGGGCATCCAGCAGGGCATCCAGCAGGGCATCCAGCAAAAGGCCCGCGTCGCGGTCCTCGAGGTACTGGAGGCCCGCTTCGGCGTCGTGCCCCAGGGCCTGGCAGAGTCCCTCGGCCACGTCACCCAGGAGGCGGTGCTCTCGAGCCTCCTCAAGCGGGCCGTGGTCGCCCCCTCCCTGGAGGATTTTGCGAAGGACGTGCAGAAGGCGCTCTCGTAAGGGGGGCCCCGAGGGCGTTTCGCGCAAAGGCGCAAAGATCGCCAAGAGGAGCCCGAAACCGGGAACCGGGAACCGGGAACGCCCCGAAGGGGCAGAACCGGGAACTCGGAACACCCTCCCCCCTCAAGCCCCACCCCCGCCGGGCCGATGGGTGAGGATGGAACCGCCCTCTCCATCGGAAACGGGGACCGCGAACTCCCCTCGCCAACACCCCACACGGTTCGACCGCCGAGCATTATTGTTGGGCACGCAGCCGCTCCAAAGTGGCTCGAGCGTCCGGCACCCATGATGGGGCCTCCCCGCCGCCGTCCAAGGCCCGGCTCAGAGCCGCCAAGGCCTTCGTCTTCTCTCCAGCGCCCGCATATGCCACCCCCAAGTGGTATTGCACGGCCGGGAGATCGCCGAGTCGCTCCGCTGCCGGCTCCAGGTGGGACAAAGCTTTGAGGAAGACCCCCTTCTGCACGTACACCCACCCAAGGGTGTCGTTGACCGCCGCAGATGCGGGCGCAAGCTCTGCGGCGCGTTCCGCAAACTTCAAGGCTTCGTTGACGTCCCCGCCGTTCTCCACCAGGTTGTAGGCCAGGTTGTTGAGTGCGGGGAGATGGTTGGGATCGATCTCCAGCACTTTCCGATAGGCCTTCTGTGCCTCCACCGCTTCGCCGAGCTTCTCGTGCAATGTGCCCTTGAGCATCCAGCCGGGCAGGTGGCGGGGTGACTTCTCCAACCCCCGCTCCACGTCGACCAACGCGCTGCGCGCGGCGTCGGCGCCCGTGTGCAGGCCGGCCAGGAGCGGATAGGCTTCCGGCCTGTCCGGCTCGAGGGCGATGGCCTTCTCCACACTATCCCGCGCCTTCTCCCGATCCCCAACCGCTGCGTAGAGCTGCCCGAGGAGCAGCAGCGCTTCCGCCGACTCTCCCGCGCTTCGCAGGTGCCCTTCTACTTGGGAAATGGCCTGGGCCTGCTTGCCCTGGCGTGCCAGGATCCCTGCCGACAGTACCAGCGGCCTCACGGTGGCCGGATCGGCCTCCAATGCCCGCCCAAACGCTTCCAGCGCCAGCTCCGGCTGGTTCTCCGCCAGGTGGCAGAGACCCAGCTTCTCGTGGACCGCGGCGCTTCCCGGGATCTGCCTCGCGAGAGATTCGAAGAGCGCACGCGCCTCCCCCGTGCGCCCCTGCCCCATCAGGGCCGATCCGCGCACCAGGAGCACCTCCACCGCGCCGGCCCCGCTCGCGATCAGGTCTTCCGCGGTCTTCAGGGCCTGGGCGTAGTCTCGGGAATCCAAGTACGCCTTGGCCAAGAGCAGGCGAGCCTTGGGGAACCCCGGCGCACCCTCGACAGCCTTCTGGAGCTCGCTCTTGGCGGTCTGGAACTCCCCCCGGGAGTAGGCCGCCAGTCCCAGGTAGTAGCGCGCTTCGGCGTGGTCCGGATACTGCTGCAACACCTCGCGGAAACCCGCGGCGGCTTCCGAAAAGCGTTTCTCTCCAAGCAGGATACGCGATTCGAGGAAACGGCCGGAGGTACTCTTCGGGTTCTTCGACTGGATCTCGCCCACCGCCTGCCGGGCGGCGGCGAAGTCCCGCTGCGCGATCAGCACGTCCGACACCTTCTCCAGGCCCCGCACCCCCTCCTTGTCCAGCTTCGCCGCCGTGCGGAACGCCTCCAGGGCTCCGGCGGCGTCTCCCTTTCGGAGCAGCCGCTCCCCATAGCTGATCCAAACGGACGACAGGCCCGGCTGCTTCTCGAGCAGCGCGGCAAACGTGGCGTCCGCCGCCGCCCCGTCGCCCTGCGCCTCGGCAACCTGGGCGAGCAGGAGCAGTAGAGCCGGATTCGAGGGCTCCCTTTCCAAACCCTCGTCCACGGTCCGGCGGGCCGCGTCGAGCCGGCCGCGCCCGAGCAGGGCAGTAGCCTTGAGAATGCGGTGGTTCAGCACCTTGGGTTCCAGCCGAATCGCTTCGTCGAACTGGGCCATGGCGTCGGCCACTGCCCCCTCCCGTAGCAGCGCCCGTCCCAACAGCATGTGGGCGTCGGCCCGCTCGGGCGCCTCGGCCAGCACGCGCTCGGCTCGCTCCTTGGACTCCGTGGTCGAGTTCGCAAGCAGGAAGAGGGTGCCCAGATGCACCTGGGCATCCAGGTTTCCGGGGTCGAGCTCCGCCACCTTGTTGAAAGCCTGGTAGGCGTCGCGCACCTGACCGCGTTTCAGGTGCAACTCACCGAGCCGAAACAGGGTCTCGGCATCGTCGGGCCGAAGAACCAATGCGCTCTTGTACTCCAGCAGGGCTTCCTCCGCCTTGCCCTGCTTGGCGAAGGCATCCCCCCTCCCCCGGTGCGCCGCAAACTGCTCCTCGGGCGTCCTGGAGCAGCCGGCAAGCAGGGCGTGAAGCGTAAGGGCAGCGAGGACCGCCGCCAGGCGTAGCGAGCGCATGATTTCTTCTCCGGTGAGAGGGGCAGACCGTCGGGCCCTCCGGGGCTCGTCCCCAGGGCCCACTGGTAGCATACCATTCCCTTGGCAAGCAACAGGGGATGGGCCAACGCCCCGGCACGGGCGCCTCTTCGCGGCCGGTTCGACGGTCGGGATGGGAAGCGCTTTTCTATCCAAAGGTGGAAAAGGATTTCCCACTCCCCCCTCGGCAGCCCCTCGGCTCCCGGGCGGCCCAGACAGAAACTCTCGTCATATCAAGGCACTTCGAGCCTAGTCCTTCTTTGTGGTGCACGGCACGCTTGCTGCATAACCCTGTGCCGAACGCTGGAATGTGGCACCCGCTTAGGGTGTAAACCTTGGACCAGGGAGGGAGGTGACCAATCCATCTAGAGACGAGTCAACCCGAGGCGATCCACGAATACCCAGAAACCCTCACGAGGAGGAGAAAACACAATGAGACGCTACCTGATCACCGCCTTGGGGGCCGGCGCACTGGCCCTCGCGAGCACGGGGGCCTTCGCGGTATCCCTGGACAGCTACACCCTGAACTTCAGCGCCGCCAGTTCGCTCCTCGGGGCCGCCATTCCCGACCTCAACAATGTGGACGAGTGGGGTTTCGTGGCAAATTCCGTTGTGGCCTTCCAAGACAACGACAGTAGCGGTGGTCTTTCCGCTGGCGACACCTTCTACGACTGGGTGGCCGTGAGGGTGCACTCCTTCTTCGACTCATCGACGGACACCATCACACCGCTCACATACGGCACTGGCCCCGGCCGGGACCACGAGATCACGCTCATCGCGCGATTCGGGGGAATCCAGACCACGGCCAACACCTATCAGGTTACCTTCATCGACCAGTTCGATTTCTTCTTCGACGCCGGGCCGGGCTTCACCGGCTCGACCTTCACGAATCTGAGCACCTTCGCGGACGGCCTCTTGGTGGAGCAGGCCGAATTGATTGCCAGTGGCGGTGTGAACACCGATCCCACACTGATCACCGGTACCCTGAGCATGATTCTCTCCCTGCAGGACATCCTCCACACTCAGATTGATCCGGCAACGGGCGATCCCCTTGGCGAGTTCTTCGAGGTGGACAACGACGGGAACCCGTTCCCCATGGAGCTCCTGCTCGGCATCGTCGACGCCAACAACAACATCCAGAGCATCGAACTGGCGTCCTTTGCATCGTACTTTGGCTTCACGGTGAACGCAGATGGGACAATCGACTACGGCGCAGAGAGCTTCGATTTCTTCTTCACCTCGCGGAACGACGGCTCGTTCAACAAGCACATCGTTCCGGAGCCGGGCACGATGATCCTCCTCGGGTCGGGTCTGCTGGGCCTTGCGGGCATCGCCCGTCGTCGCCACAAGAGCTAGTTTTGCTCCCTGCATTGCTGGCGTAAGGTAAAGAGGGAGATGCGGCGCATCTCCCTCTTTACTTCCGGAGGTAAGCCATGAGACGAAACGCTTTGCTGGTGCTGGTTGCGGTGCTCGCCCTCTTAGCCTGGGGTGGGTTTGCCCGGGCACAGACCCACGTGGACGATTACATCCTCAACTTCTCGGCCGCAGCCACTGCCGACGGCATAGATGCAGCCGGACAGGAGGCGGCGGGTATCGCCGACGTGCACCGCGTAGACGAGTGGACCTTCCTGGCGCAATCGGTGATCGGTTTCCACGACAACGACGGAAGCGGCGGCATCTCAGTCGGCGATACTTTCGTCGACTACGTGGCTGTGCGGGTAACGCAGTTCATCGACGCCGGCAGCGACTCGTTGACTCCGCTTCACTACGGTGCGGGTCCCGGCAGGACCCACGAACTCACGGTGCTCGCTGTGCTCGAAGGTGCTCAGGAAACGGACGTAAGCTACCGGATCGACCGGATCACCCGGTTCGACTTCTACTTCGATGGGGCGAGCGACCAGGCGGGTACCGACTTCACTCCTTCGAGCTTTGACGACCTCGACACCTTCGACGACGGAGTGCGGGTGGAGAGCGCCGAGCTCATCCTGGGCGGGGGTCTCAACGACGTGCCGCTCCTGCCGGACGGCACCATCTCGCTCGTACTGCGGCTCGTGGACCGCCTCGGTGCCCAGGTTGGAGAGGAATTCGAACTCCAGCCGGACGGCACGCCTTTCGAGGCCGGCACCGTGCTCGGGATCGTGGACGCCAACAACCTGGCGGAGCCCCTCGTGAACCTGGCCGCGTACGAAAGCAAGTTCGGTTTCAGCGCGTCGGACTTCGACTTCGTGGTGAAGACCCGAAGCGATGGTTCGTTCAACAAGATGGCCGAAGAGGCTCCCCAGCCCGCCGCCATCGGCGACCGCGTCTGGGAAGACCTCAACGCCAACGGCATCCAGGACGACGGCGAGCCCGGGGTCGCCGGCGTGACCGTGAACCTCTACGACTGCCTCGACAACTTCGTGGCGAGCACCACGACCGACTCCAACGGCCTCTACCTCTTCGACGGCCTCACCCCCGGCGACTACTACCTGGTGTTCGTGCAGCCCAATGGATACTTCTTCACCCTCCAGAACGTGGGCGACGACGAGCTCGACAGCGACGCCGACCCCACGTCGGGGAGCACGATCTGCACCACCCTGGATCCGGGCGAGACCGACCTCTCCTGGGACGCGGGATTCTACCGCCTGGCCGAGTTGGGCGACCGGGTTTGGGAGGACGGGAACGGCAACGGCATCCAGGACGCTGGTGAGCTCGGCATGGCCGGGGTGACGGTGAAGCTCTACGACTGCGACGGGGATTTCATCGCAGAGACCACGACCGACGCCGAAGGCCTCTACCTCTTCACCGGTCTCGTGCCCGGCAGCTACTACGTGGTATTCGCGGCGCCCACGGGCTACGAGTTCACCCTCCCGAACCAGGGGGCGGACGATACCATCGACAGCGATGCCAACGCCTCCGGCATGACCGGGTGCGTGACCCTCGCCTCGGGCGACTCGAACCTCGACGTGGACGCGGGCCTCGTGGCCATCGAGTATGCCGCCATCGGCGACTTCGTGTGGGAAGACCTGAACCGCAACGGCATCCAAGACGCGGGCGAGCCGGGGATCGAGGGCGTGCTCGTGGAGCTCTATGACTGCGCCGGAAACAAGCTCGACGAAACGCTCACGGATGCAAACGGGAAGTATCTCTTCGACAATCTACTGGCCGGCGACTACAAGCTCCAGTTCACGGCGCCCGCCGACTACTTCTTTACTCTCCAGAACCAGGGCGGCGACCCCGAGAAGGACAGCGACGCCGACTCCAGCGGCTGGACCGTGTGCACCACCCTGGACCCGGGCGAGACCGACCGCTCCTGGGACGCCGGCCTATGGCAGGCCATGCCAGACATCGACATCGAGAAGGCCACTAACGGAGAGGACGCCGACAGCCCCACCGGACCGTTCATCCCCGTGGGAGATCCGGTCCTCTGGACTTACGTCGTGACCAACATCGGCAACGTGCCGCTGGTGAACGTGACGGTCACCGACGATCAGGGAGTGGCGGTCTCCTGCCCGCAGGACACCCTGGTCGTGGGCGAGAGCATGACCTGCACGGCCGACGGAATTGCCATGGTGGGTCAGTATGCGAACATCGGAACCACCACGGGCGATTACGGGAACACAACGGTCACCGACTCCGATCCCAGCCACTACTACGGCACCATGGACGCCCCGGGCACCGGCACGCCGGGCTACTGGAAGAACCACCCCAACGCTTGGCCGGTGGATCAGCTCACCATCGGCGGGGAGACGTACACCAAGGACATGGCCATCGGGCTCATGGGCTGCCCCGACGGCAACAAGCTGTTCACCGTGTTCCGCGCCCTGGTGGCGGCGAAGCTCAACGTGCTCGTGGGCAACGACGCCTCGTGCATCGCCGTAACCATCGAGGCCGCCGACGCCTGGATGGCGGAGTACGGACCCATGCCCACCGCCTGCAGGGGCAATCCAAAGGTCAGGGCAGACTCCTACGCATGGACCATCGGCGAGCCGCTCTACTGGCTGCTCGACGACTACAACAACGGGCTGCTCTGCGCCCCGTCGCGGGATTCGATGGAGTAGGGCGAAACACGCGGAAGGCGCACGGCGCTTTGCCGCAACGCAGAGAGCGGGACGGGGGAGGGGTCAATGCCCCTCCCCCGTTCTGTCGTCGTGATCGTCGTGTGCAAACAGGGCTCACGAATGGAGACAACGCCCCGAGATGCCGGCCTCAGGTGCTCCGGGCCGACGGACTCCCCCGTGGCACATCCGAGTGGTGGTGCGGAGGACATCCCAAAGAAATCAGCGAGGTCACACGTGCCCCAGGGCATCCACGATGGGCTGACGCGCGGCGCGTCTGGCAGGCAGGGCCGCGGCCACAACCGAGAGCAGTACGAAGGCGAGTCCACTGACCAGCAAGACCTCCGGAACCAGGTCGATCTCGATCAGGATATCCTCGCCAACGCCCGGCGGGCGGTATGTGATCTGCGCGGCCGCCACGGCCAGCCGTCCGAGCGCGGTGAGACCCAGCCCGGCGAGCCCCCCGAGAATGCCCAGGATCGCCCCCTCCATGGAGAACAGGGCGAGGACTCCGCGCGGTTTCAGACCGATCGCGCGCAGGGTGCCGATCTCCCTCGTCCTCTCGTACACGGCCATGGACATGGTGTTGACGGTCCCCATGACCACGATCACCGCCGTGATGCAGAAGAGAAAGAAGAACACGACGTCCAGGAAGTCCTTTGCCTTCTGGTAATACTGGCTCAGCTCGTCCCAGGTCCTGATCTCGAGGGCCATGCCGAGCTCGGAGGCGGCTTCCCGTATCCGCTCGCGGATCGGAGCCAGGTCCGAGAACCGGGTCGTAAGCACGCATAGCCGGTCGCAGCCCGTGATGTCGTAGAGGTCCTTGGCGAGCCCCAGGGGGAGCTTCGCATACTTGTCCGAGAGCTCATCGGAAAAGGTCGCTCGGGTCCCGACCACCGTAGCATCGGCTGCGTTCATCTGCCCATATTGGGTGGTGGTCATCAGGACCACGCCGTCCTCCGGCCGCAGCTTCAGAAGGTCCATGAGGCCGTCGCCCACCAGGATGGCGTCGGGACGGCCCACCGGCAGGGGCGATCGCTCCGGTATGGCGCGGTACCCGTAGTGCCGCAGAAGCTCTTCTTCCTTTGCCGGGTCCAGCGCATCCGAGAGGAAGATCGTGGAGACGTCCCCGTTGGAGATGAGGCCGGTCAGTTCGAGCTTCTCTCCGACCCACAACACCTCCGGCATCCGAACAACGACCTCGGTGAGGGCCGCCGCCTCGTCCGCGGTAAAGAGGAAGGACTCTGGGCGAATCCTGCCCTCGCTCAGAAAACCCTCCTTGAAGACCGCCAGATGCCCCGGAATCTCCCGGAAGACCACCGCCAGTGAGATCTTCTCGTAGGCTTGGTGGACATACCCCTTGAACATCGCCACCGCCATGAACCCGAAGGCGATGGCGAGCACCGTGATCAGGCTTCGCCGCCGGTTCTTGAGCACGTTTCGCAATGCGATGCGAAGAAGGGTCACCCGCACACCTCCTGGCCTCTTCGAGACCTGCCGGCCGAGCCCGAGCTTTACCCGGCAGGGGCGGGGGCGTCAAGGGGGGGGAGGAGGAAGGGAGAGTTCCCAGTTCCCAGTTCCCAGTTCCCAGTTTCCGGTTTCCGGTTCCGGGTTGGGATCTCAACGGGGAACAGCGGCCTCTGGCCGCCGACACCGGGAACAGCCGCCGCAGGCGGCCGACACCTGCCCCTTCGGGGTGTTCCCGGTTCCCGGTTTCGGATTGAGATCTCAACGGGGAACAGCGGCCTCTGGCCGCCGACACCGGGAACAGCCGCTACAGGCGGCCGACACCTGCCCCTTCGGCCGTGATGGGACGCTGATGCACAAGAGCGTTGCTCCCTCCAGCAAATGGCCACCCGCGCAGTCTGTTGGGGGAAGGTTCGGCAGGCGTCCGAGGCGCGGCCCGGTAGAGACGAGGGCGCCGCCGCAGAGCATCGGCGCGTGGGCGGTCTGGGGCCCCCCTGCGTCCCTGCCAGCGCGACCTGCCCCGTCATTGCGAGCAAAGCGAGGCGATCCAGCCTGCGAGAACCCGGGGTCGCCACGGCCCTTCGGGCCTTAGGACGAGGGTGTCAGTGGTTTCATCCCCCAAGGTGACCGCAAGTCGTGGGCAACTCACGGGGACCACGGGCTCTACAAGCCAGCGAGGTCTCCTCGGGCGGTGCCGATGAGCCGCACTTCTTCGCTACGGATCGTCGGAAACCGTACCCCCGCCGGAGACAAGCGGCGTCGGAGGGTCCAGGGGCGTGGCCTGTTCACGAAAGGGCGCGCTGGAGGTCCTCGCGGAAGGCGTCGAGGGATTCCACCACCACGGCCCGCTTGTGGAGCGTGGAGAGCACCGCCTCGTCGGACACTCGAGCCAGCGCCCCGGTAACCGAAGTGGGCACCACCCCGAACCGCGTCTCCAGCACTTCGATCACGGCATCGTAGGCCTTCTGCTGGAGTCCCTGCTGGAGTCCCTGCTGGAGCCCCTGCTGGAGCCCCTGCTGGAGCCCCTGCTCCTTGCCTTCGTCGATCCATCGCTGCGCCAGGGTGGGCATGATCGTCTCTCCGTGTTCGGGAAGGGTCTGCGACAGCGCTGCTCGCACGTCCGCCGCCTCGACCCGGTCGCTGGCAGCACAGATGTATCGCAAGAGGGCCTCGACGGCCCCCAGGGCGGTGGGGCTCGAGGTCACCTGCGCGAGCAGCCGCACCAGCTCCGGAAGCCGCTGTGGCAGGTCGTCGTCGAAGATGTGCTTGAGGGCCAGCAGCGACGCCCGCAGCAGCGTCCCCCCGCGCAGGTCGTGGTCGGGATAGCGACTCAGGTCCGCCAGCGCGTATTGGAAGTCGGGAATATACCGGCTGAACGCGGCAGGGCCTTCTACCAGGGCCGCGAACGCGTTGGGCACAGTCCACGGCCGCCGGCCGTGGTAGAACACCACAGGCACGATGGGGGGCAAGGCGACCGAAGCCTCCTCTTTCCTGGCGCCTTCCCACAGCCGCACCAGGTAACGCAGCAACTGGAAGGCCACCCATCGGTCGGGATGGGACTTGTGCTCGAAGAGCAGGTACACGTAGGCGCCGCCCCCATCCTTGCGCTCCACCCGGAACACCAGATCCGAGAGGTGGCTTCGCAGCTCGTCGTCGACGAAGCTGTCGCGGCCGACCTCGAGGGTGTCGAGCTCGAGGTGGGCCACGACCGGCTCCGGCAGGTAATGGCGGACGAACTCCCGAGCGGTCTCGAGGCGCCCCAGAGACTCGCGAAAGAACCGGTCGTGGGGATTGGCGAGGTCGGCGGCCATGGCGGCATTCTAGCCGGGGGTATGCGGACAGACAAGCAGGCCAGGGGAAGAGGTAGACCTACACGCGGCCCAGGGCGTCGACGATGCTCAGGCGGCCGGGCCGGCGGGCGGGAAGGGCGGCGGAGACCACCGGGGGAGCGGCACGCTGGTGCACAAGAGCCGTGCCCGGGCAAACGGGTGCCCGCGAAGTCCGTTTCTGCGAGGCTTGCCTTCACGGGGAGCGGCGCCAGCTGGCCGCTTCCTGCAGGAGTCGAGGTTCGCCGATGGCAGTCCCGATCCGCGCAACGAACCCGGCATATAGAGAAGCCTGCTCGTCCGCAACCCGTCTTGGGCAAGGGCTTCGGGGCACTGCAGAGTCTCCTGCGCGACGCCAAAGAGCGTCACCCGCACACCTCCTGGCCTCTTCGAGACCTGCCGGCCGAGCCCGAGCTTTACCCGCCGGGGGCGGGGGCGTCAAGGGGGGGAGGGGGAAGGGAGAGTTCCCAGTTCCCGGTTCCGGGTTGAGATCTCAACGGGGAACAGCGGCCTCTGGCCGCCGACACCGGGAACAGCCGCCACAAGCGGCCGACACCTGCCCCTTCGGGGTGTTCCCGGTTCCCGGTTCCCGGTTCCCAGTTCCCAGTTCCCAGTTCCCAGTTCCCGGTGGCGGGTGACCAGTGACGGGGGGGCCTTGCGTCAGGTCCGATCGGTTCGAGTCACGTATCGAGGGTGTTTCGAATGGCCTGGTCCACAAGGCGAAGATACCGAGTCGATAGCCTTCCGATCCACGAGGTGAGCCGCCTCTTGTCCATTGCCCGAATCTGTTCGCACAGGGCCTTGGAATCCTGGGCGAGATTGCCCTCGCCAGAGGGCAGGAGCACGTGACTCGGAGACAGCCGAGAAACGTTCGTCGTCAAGGGAACCACCACCACGAGGCGACTGTGAGCATTGATCTCGTCGTTCGATACCACGATTACAGGGCGGGTCTTTTGAATCTCCACCCCAACCGTGGGATCCAGGTTCGCCCACACCACATCGCCCCGCCGCACCTCATTCACGAACGATCCCACTCTGCGTTGACCTCTGCGTCGGATGCAGAGAAGTCGGAGAGAAGTTCTGCCTCCTCTGAACGATCTTCGTCCGTCCGAGATTCATAGTAACGCCGATACGCCTCGACGCGCCTTGTTTTCTCCCAATCTTGAGCGTATCGCTCCAGGAGAAACGTGACGAGTTCGCGGGATTCCTGTGCACCATGGACATCCACTCGATCCAATAGAGCCTTCGGGACGCGGATCTCAACGGCTGGAGGCAGCATGGATTCCTCTTCTCATACGCGAAATTCCGGGGCACACACGAAGTCGATGATCTGAGAAACGGAAAGAGGCATAGTGTCTGGTATGCACTCACCGGGCTGCTTCATAGAGGACCTTTCCCTCGCGCAGCGCCCAGTAAAGCGCCGTTCCCGGCAAATGGCCCCAATCCGCAGCCTCTTGCTCGGAGCAGACGAGGATGTCCACCGGGATTCCGATGCGGCCCACTGCGCGTCGCAGCCGAGCCATCTCGGCCACTGCGGAACCGAGACTTCGCTCCACGACCAGGATATCGAGATCCGAGTCGGCACCGGCAGTTCCGGAGGCGTGAGAGCCGAAGAGCACTACCCGAACCGGGTCCGCCACCTCGACCAACCGCCGCGTCACTTCGCGCATCCTGGCATCGCTGATCAAGAGTGTCCTCGTCCTTCACCCCTACTGGCGGGTTACGACTCCCCTGGCGTGTACTCCGAACAGGATGCTGCGGCCGGCCGAAACCGGGAGACGAGCCTCTCGGCGGCTTCCTCCAAGACGCGCGGTTCGACCGCGTCACCTCCGCTCTGTGGCGGACGCTACGAGAATACAAAGGAGTCGGGCAGCCCGCAACTTGCCGACGCCGAACTCCGGGACGCGGCCGATCGGCGCTCCCGCCGAACCCGAGATTTACCCGGCAGGGCTGGGGGCGTCAAGGGGAAGGGAGAGTTCCCGGTTCCGGGTTCCCAGTTCCCGGTTCCGGGTTGAGATCTCAACGGGGAACAGCGGCCTCTGGCCGCCGACACCGGGAACAGCCGCCACAAGCGGCCGACACCTGCCCCTTCGGGGAGTTCCGGGTGCCGGGTTGACCCCTTCTTGTGTGCAAGGTAGGCTGGGGACGCCGTCATTCACAACTTCGGAGGCCTCTTCGTGGATACCGTCGCGCTCGCCAAGGTCGCCCGCCATGGCCAAGTTACCTTGCCCGCCTCGATACGGCGCGCGGCTCACGTGGACGAAGGCGACTATCTGGAGGTGCGGGTCTCGGGGGAGAGCATCGTGCTCACGCCGAAGAAGCTCGTCGACAAGAGCCAAGCCTACTTCTGGTCGCCGGCTTGGCAGGAGGCGGAGCGAGAGGCCAGCGAAGATATTGGTGCCGGCCGGGTCCACGAAGCCGACACCGTAGCAGACCTCATCTCCGGCCTGGAGTCTGCTCGCAAGAATCGTTGATGCGGATCCCCTACACCGATCGGTTCCGAAGAGCGTATGCCGCTCTCGTGGATCGGGATGCTGAGCGGGTGCGCAAGGCCCTCGGGCTTCTCGCCGTCGACCCGCGTCACCCCGGCCTTCGCGTGAAGAAGATGCAGGGCACGGAACGGATCTGGGAAGCCCGCGCGAGCAAATCGCTACGGATCACCTTCGAGGTGGAGGGGGACTGGATCCTGCTTCGAAACGTCGGCGCCCACGACGCAACGTTACGAAGACCCTGATGGGGGCCAAGGGGAAGGGAGAGTTCCCGGTTCTGCCCCTTCGGGGTGTTCCCGGTTCCCGGTAACGGGGGACCAGTGACGGGGGGGACTTGCGTCAGGTCCGAGCGGATCGAGTCACGTAGCGAGGGTCACAAACATTTCCACTCGGCATCGACCTCTGCGTCGGATGCAGAGAAGTCGGAGAGAAGTTCTGCCTCCTTAGAATCGCCCATAGAGGACTCTGCCGTCGCGAAGCACCCGGCTCTCCAAAGATGAGGGAACGGCTGCGAGCCGCCGGAACTCCCCGGTGGTCTTGACAATGACGTCCTTTGGTACGGAGATGCCGCGCAGGCACCTGCGCGCGCGGCGCGCCCGTTGCGTGGCGGGGATTTCACTCGCCGCCACCAGAACCATAAGATCTACGTCGCTTTCCGGATCGGGCACGCCCCAGGCGCGGGATCCGAAGAGGAAGATGGCCTCCGGCCGGAATTCTTTGGCCAGACAGGCAACCATCTCCCGGATCGTGGCGTCATCTGCTCGAGTCACTTGGTCCCCTCCTCACCGTGAACGTGGCCTCCTTGGTGCTTCGCGGTTAATGAACTCACTCTCCACCGTCTGTAGCAGGGATCGTTCTCGCGCGTCACCCGATGACCGAGGGTAGGCGAGGCATCTGTAGCGGTCAAGGAAACCTCACGAATTGCGGCGTCCGGTATCCGCTGACTGGACGGCGGGGAGCGGGACGCCGGTGCACAAGAGCCTTGCCCGGGCAAACGGGTGCCCGCGCAGTCTGTTCATAAGAGGCTTGCCCTCATGGGGAGCGGCGCCACCTGGCCGCTTCCTGCAGGAGTCGAGGTTCGCCGATGGCAGTCCCGATCCGCGCAACGAACCCGGCATATAGAGAAGCCTGCTCGTCCGCAACCCGTCTTGGGCAAGGGCTTCGGGGCGCTGCAACGTTTCCTGCGCGATGCGAAAGAGCGTCCCCCGCGCACCTCCTGGCCGATCGAGACCCTGCCGGCCGAACCCGAGGTTTACCGATCGGCGGCGGGGGCGTCAAGGGGGGGAGGAGGGGGAGTGAAAGGTGAAAGGTGACGGGGGACGGGGGACGGGGGACGAGGGACGAGGATACGGTTCTGAGTGCGGGGTTGCGAGTGAAGAGGGCTGGGGGGGGTGGGAGCAGGGGACGCGTGACTGTGTGGGAGAGGGGCGACCGCTCAACTGACCCTGGCACCGGAGGAGCTCCGGAGCCCAGACTGACCCCCCGCCCGTGGCGGGGATCGGGTGCCCGATGCCCAGTGGGGGGTTTCCGGTGCCAAGGTGCGGGTACGGGATGCCGGGTGCCAGGCGTTCCGGGCTCGGGCCATTTCGCCTCGGCCACGGCTATGGTCACGGCCCTTCAATCGACTCCAGCGACTTCAGGAACCTGTGGATCTCCTCGCGAAACAGGCGAGCCGTGGGGCGCAGGCGCCGGGCGATGAGGCGCTCCTTCTCCCAGTCGAGCTCGAAGCCGTAGCAGTGGCGGAACTTGTGGCGAAAGGCGCGGAAATCGTCGAGCCGGCGAAACAGGTCCTCACCGATGACGGGGGGGCGGTAGCCGGCCACCTCCAGCTTCATGCGCTTGAGCAGGTCTGCATGCCAGGCGTCGGAACCGAGGTCGTTCTCAAAGAACCGGGCGACCGAGCGAAAGATGTTCTCGCACCCGTTGTAGAAGTTGTGGACGAAGTAGCCGATCGCCCCCCGATCGTAGTTCGGAACGGCCTCCGGCGGGAGGGAGAGCTTGTCCTCACAAACCGGGAAAACTCCTTCTCCAGTCTCTCGATCTTGTCGAGCTCGTCCCGAATGTCGGCCTTCAACAGCTCAAGGTTGTGCGGCATAGACGACGATTCCACGGGTGAGGACCTTCCGGGTAAAGGTTGGATCGTCGCCCTCGGTGTAGAGATCTACGGGAGCACCCAGGGCCTCTTCGAGCTCCCGCCGGAGCTCCCAGTACGTCTCGCTGTCGAGGGGCGTGACGAAGAGGTCGACGTCGGAGCGTTCCGAGGAGCGGCCCTCGGCCGCCGAGCCGAAGAGCACGGCCTTCTGCACATGGTAGCGCCGGAAGAGGAGCGGCCCGCACGCCTCGATCCGCCTGCGGAGGGCCTCGGAGCGCGCCTCGCGGGATCGGCGCTCCTCCGCCCACCGCGCCCTGAGCTTCTCATAGGCCATCGGCTACCCCCGTCCACGACAACGGATTCCACCTAGATCGCGCGGAAGTACGCCCACGCCGCGCGGGAGCTCGGACCTCACCACTCGAAGCTCTGGATGACCAGGGTGTTGCGCTCCTGGGCCATGGTGAGGAACTCGGGGGTGGCGAAGTGGGTCACGAGCACGCGCACCACGTCCACGTCGCCCAGCTCGGCCCGCACGGCGGCCACTTTGGTCTCGAGCTGGGTGAAGAGGTCGCGGGCGCCTTTCCGGCCCCGGCCCACGTCGACGCGGAGCTTGGCCTCGCCCACGACCCAGACCTCGCGGCCGTCCCGGCGGCCCCGGCCGAAGAGGTTCACCTCTTCGCCCCGGATGGTGGTGCGAACGAGCTTCTCTTCTAGGGTGACC
>JBFLZB010000025.1:0-10000 GCA_040756475.1 Thermodesulfobacteriota bacterium | reverse complement strand
GGCGAGCGGGATTCTCACCCGCTTTATCGCTACTCATGTCAGCATAAGCACTTCCGTGGAGTCCACCGGTCCTTCCGGTCCGGCTTCACCCCCCACAGAACGCTCCCCTACCACGTACATCTTGCGATGCACATCCGCAGCTTCGGTGCCGTGCTTGAGCCCCGTTACATCTTCGGCGCAGGCCCACTCGACCAGTGAGCTATTACGCTTTCTTTAAAGGATGGCTGCTTCTAAGCCAACCTCCTGGCTGTCTGGGCAGTCCCACATCCTTTCCCACTTAGCACGAACTTTGGGACCTTAGCTGGCGGTCTGGGCTCTTTCCCTCTCGACGACGGAGCTTATCCCCCGCCGTCTGACTCCCGCAGTTCCACCCGCGGCATTCGGAGTTTGGTTAGGTTTGGTACCCTGGTGGGGGCCCTAGCCCATCCAGTGCTCTACCTCCGCGGGCTACCGTGCGAGGCTATACCTCAATATATTTCGGGGAGAACCAGCTATCACCGAGTTTGATTGGCCTTTCACCCCTATCCACACCTCATCCGAGAAGTTTTCAACCTTCTACGGTTCGGGCCTCCACTGGGTCTTACCCCAGCTTTACCCTGGACATGGATAGATCACCCGGTTTCGGGTCTACTCCCTGCAACTCGTGCGCCCTATTCGGACTCGCTTTCGCTGCGGCTCCACCTCTTTCGGCTTAACCTCGCTGCAGAAAGTAACTCGCTGACTCATTATGCAAAAGGCACGCGGTCACCCCTTGGTCCGAAGACCCATAGGGCTCCCACAGACTGTAGGCACATGGTTTCAGGTACTTTTCACTCCCCTCGTCGGGGTGCTTTTCACCTTTCCCTCACGGTACTGGTTCACTATCGGTCACCAGCTCGTATTTAGCCTTGGAAGATGGTCCTCCCGGCTTCCCACGGGGTTTCACGTGACCCGTGGTACTCGGGTAGAGCACCCAGGAAGTGCGATCGGTTTCGCCTACGGGGCTCTCACCCTCTGTGGCGCTCCTTCCCAGAAGCTTTGACTACCGATCGCGTTTTTGACTCCCCGAGGCCACTGCAGCGGCCTCCAGTGCTCCCCCACAACCCCGTCCCTGCAACGCCTGCAGGCTTGGCACAAAGACGGTTTGGGCTCTTCCCCGTTCGCTCGCCGCTACTAGGAGAATCTCGGTTGATTTCTGTTCCTGCGGGTACTGAGATGTTTCACTTCCCCGCGTTGGCTTCCGTACCCTATGGATTCAGGTACGGATGACCGGGCAGTTACCCCGGCCGGGTTTCCCCATTCGGACATCCCCGGATCAATGCCTGTTTAGCGGCTCCCCGAGGCTTTTCGCAGCTATCCGCGTCCTTCGTCGCCGGCTGGTGCCTAGGCATCCACCATGTGCCCTTACTAGCTTGACCCGCCGTATCCTTCGCGCGCGCTCGAGTCTCGAGTACCCCGAAAGGAGTACCCTACCATCAGCGCTTGCTACGCTTTCTTTCCCCTGCATATGAAGTTGTCAAAGACCGGTAAAACCGAGGCTCGTTGCTCGCGGCGCGTTGCTCGTTGGAGAAAGACCCAAGGCCTTGACTCCAACGCGCTACGCGCTACGCGCCACGCGCCACGCGCTAAACCCTGGTGGAGGTGAACGGATTCGAACCGATGACCCCCTGCTTGCAAAGCAGGTGCTCTCCCAGCTGAGCTACACCCCCAAGCACTCCCGTGAAGCGTGAAGGGTGAAGCGTGAAGCTGCCCCGAGCCTTCCTCTTGCCCCTTCACGGTTCACGTCTTGCGACGGCGTGGTGGGCCTAGGTAGACTCGAACTACCGACCTCACGCTTATCAGGCGTGCGCTCTAACCACCTGAGCTATAGGCCCTGGGTTGGTCCGCTGGTCCGTCCGTACCCTGCACCTTCTCAAAGACCCAAGACCCGAGCGCTCCCCGAGGGGAGCGGTGTCGGTCTCTCAAAACCAAATAGCGATAGAGGCAAAGACTCCAGCCGTGCGCCCCGTGCGCCGAGTGTCTTGCGACGGGTCTTGTTTGATCGTTACCACATACCCCGTCTTCGAGGGTGCGTGGCCTTCTTCCTTAGAAAGGAGGTGATCCAGCCGCTCCTTCCGGAACGGCTACCTTGTTACGACTTCACCCCAATTACCGTCCATACCTTGGTACGCTGCCTCCCTTGCGGGTTAGCCCACGCACTTCTGGTACAAACGACTCTCATGGTGTGACGGGCGGTGTGTACAAGGCCCGGGTACGCATTCACCGCGGCATGCTGATCCGCGATTACTAGCGATTCCGCCTTCATGGAGTCGAGTTGCAGACTCCAATCCGAACTGGGACCGGCTTTGCGAGATTGGCTCCCCCTCGCGGGTTCGCGACCCTCTGTACCGGCCATTGTAGTACGTGTGTAGCCCTGGGTATAAGGGCCATGAGGACTTGACGTCATCCCCACCTTCCTCCGGCTTGACGCCGGCGGTCTCCCAAGAGTGCCCGGCTTGACCCGTTGGCAACATGGGACAGGGGTTGCGCTCGTTGCGGGACTTAACCCAACATCTCACGACACGAGCTGACGACAGCCATGCAGCACCTGTCTCCGCGTCCCCGAAGGGAACTCCGTGTTTCCACGGCAGGCGCGGGATGTCAAACCCAGGTAAGGTTCTGCGCGTTGCGTCGAATTAAACCACATACTCCACCGCTTGTGCGGGCCCCCGTCAATTCCTTTGAGTTTTAGTCTTGCGACCGTACTCCCCAGGCGGGATGCTTAATGCGTTAGCTTCGGCACGGAGATCCTAAATGACCCCCACACCCAGCATCCATCGTTTACGGCGTGGACTACCAGGGTCTCTAATCCTGTTTGCTCCCCACGCTTTCGCGCCTCAGCGTCAGTTTCGTCCCAGAGGGCCGCCTTCGCCACTGGTTTTCCTCCCGATATCTACGGATTTCACTCCTACACCGGGAATTCTGCCCTCCTCTTCCGAACTCAAGCCAGAAAGTTTCCAATGCACTTCCGGGGTTAAGCCCCGGGCTTTCACACCGGACTTTCCTGGCCGCCTACGCGCCCTTTACGCCCAGTAATTCCGAACAACGCTTGCACCCTCCGTATTACCGCGGCTGCTGGCACGGAGTTAGCCGGTGCTTCCTTTGGTGGTACCGTCAGCTCCCCTTGCGAGGAGGGTTCTTCCCACCTGACAGGGCTTTACGACCCGAAGGCCTTCATCACCCACGCGGCGTTGCTGCGTCAGGCTTTCGCCCATTGCGCAATATTCCCCACTGCTGCCTCCCGTAGGAGTCTGGTCCGTGTCTCAGTACCAGTGTGGCTGATCATCCTCTCAGACCAGCTACCGATCGTCGCCTTGGTGAGCCGTTACCTCACCAACTAGCTAATCGGCCGCGGGCCCCTCCCCAGGCGGCCAAAGCCTTTGACCTCAGCTCCGAAAAGCCGTGGTCTTATGCGGTATTAGCCACCCTTTCGAGTGGTTATCCCGCACCCAGGGGCAGGTTGCCCACGTGTTACTCACCCGTCTGCCGCTCTACTCGAGGGCCGAAGCCCCCTTTCGCGCTCGACTTGCATGTGTTAAGCACGCCGCCAGCGTTCGTTCTGAGCCAGGATCAAACTCTCCAATTGATTCCTTGGAGCGTCGCTCGATCCCGTCGTACGCGGTCGCACGACCTTTGTCGTGCTTGCCTCTTCGCTATTCGGTTTTCAAAGACCAACCCGAAACCGGGCTGCCCCGGCTCCGGCGGACAAGCGCTAACTCTACCCATCCCCCCAAACCCTGTCAACCCCCTTTCGGCTCCCTCCCAACCCTTCTCCCCCCCCGCCGAAAGGAAGGCAGCTTATACCCTGGCCCCCCGCCGTGTGTCAATGGGTGCTTTTGGAACCCCCGACATTTTTCGATCGGCTCGTGCATCACCGTCGGCCTGGAAGCTGAATGGACGGCCTTCCCTTGCGTTCCTCGGGGCGCCCCCGTGTCAGCGGATCAGGCTTCCCAGCCGCTCGAAGCGGGGCCGGGTACGCTCGGAGTCCCAGGACCAGTAGAGGATGAAGGCCTTGCCCTTGATGCGCGCGTCCTCCACGAACCCCCAGAAACGGCTGTCGTAGCTGTGGTCGCGGTTGTCCCCCATGGTGAAGTAGGCGTTGGGCGGCACCAGGACCGGACCGAAGTTGTCTCGCTTGCCGCCCTCATTGCCCGAGGGATAGATGGAGGGGTCTCGGTAGACTCCCCAGGGATCGTCCAGGGGTTCCCCGTTGATCCAGATCTTCTTGTTTCGCACCTCCAGG
This sequence comes from Thermodesulfobacteriota bacterium, assembly GCA_040756475.1. Classification (NCBI taxonomy): domain Bacteria; kingdom Pseudomonadati; phylum Thermodesulfobacteriota; species Thermodesulfobacteriota bacterium. Next base: position 5,739 of record JBFLZB010000025.1, on the reverse strand, counting down.
CGGTCGCCGGGCACCGCGACGATGCGCTTGATGAAATCCTTGGAGTCATCCTCCGGGTAGGCGAAGACGACGATATCGCCATGGCGGGGCTCACGAATCCCGAGGACCCGGTTTTCCGTGTACGGAATGCGGATGCCGTAGAGGAACTTGGAGACCAGCAGGTGATCCCCGATCTGGAGGGTGGGCAGCATGGACCCGGACGGGATCTTGAAGGCCTGCACGAGAGTGCCCCGGATGAGGATCGCCAGGAGGATGGCCACCACCAGGGCCTCGCCGTACTCCGCAAGCTTCCCGGTCCGGGGCAGAGCGCCCTTCGCTACCCCGACTCCCAGTGTGCCGGAGACGAGGAAAAACCCCACGAGCAGCCAGCTCACCTTCTGGTAGTCCGGCACGGACGTCACGAGATTCAGCAGGGTCAAGCCGGCACCGAGCGCCAGAAGTCCCGTTCCTCCCCAGAGGTAGGATCGCCGCTTGCGCTCGGAGAACCCCCGGCTCGCGTTCATCTCGCCCATGCGTCACCCGTTCCCTGGACGGACACGAAGACCTCCGCCGAGACATCCCGTCTTGCCTCGCCCGCCACGCCAGACCGCCCTTCCCATGGAAAGAACACCTGCGTCCGGCGCGCGGGAACTCAGCCGCTTTGGAGCACAGCCGACACCCCTGTCGAGCCCTCACGATGCTGCGCAGGGCCCACAGACGCCCCGGAAGAGCCACACACGAATCGGGCGGCTCATCGAGGTTCCGCCGTTCATCCCGGGGAGACCAAGAGAAGAGTGCCTCGGGGGGAAAAGCGCGGAGCGCCGGAGTGTAGCAACCGAGGGCACCGAAGTAAAGCACGGCCCTACGGCTCCTTGGGGGACGTCTAGGTCGCGGCAAACTCTAGGGGAGCTTCCCCGATCGCACCAGCAGATCGAAGTGGTTGGGCCCGGCTGGGCAGACCCCGGCCCTTGGATCATCCCATGGGCCATCGTCCCCGTCGGGCTCTGTGCTCGGGCTGACGGTGGCGGTAGTTCTGCCGCTAGGGGGCCGCCACGTCCACCGCCACCGGGTTCGTCACCCCGCCCAGTATCTCAACCACCTCGCTCCAGGTCTGGGTGCCGTCGATATCCACCCGAAGCTTGTACCCCCGGTCGGGCAGCCGGAAGGTGGCCGTCCCGGCGGCGTCGGTGGTCTCGAACCGGCCCTGGTACGCACCGGCCGCGGTGAACAGGTAGACCCGTGCGCCGGCCAGTTCGGCACCGCCCCGGGTAACGCGCACGGCCGCCGTGCCGTGCTCGACGATCACCGTCGGATCGACCCCGGTGAAGGGCTCGGACCAGAAGGAGTAGCCCAGATAGTCGGCCCGCACCTGGTAGCTCTGCTCCGGCAGGCGCAGCCGTACCTGCCCGGCGGCGTCCGTGTCGGCGTGCCGGTTCAAGTAGGCGCCCCCTTCCGTGAAGAGATAGGTTCGGATCCCCGCCAGTGGGAACGGGGCCGGGTCCTGCCCCTCCACGGTCACCGTCACTTCCTGGTGCGGGATGGGAAAGAGCGCCGAGCTCTGGTGCGGGACGTCGTGGGGTCCGGACCAGAACGGATACCCCAGGTAGTCGGCGCGGAACCGGTAGCTCCCGTCCGACAGGGTGAACGCCACCGTGCCGGCGGCGTCGGTGGTGCCGTAGAGCCCCAGGTAGGCGCCGGACGCCGTGAAGGCGTACACCCGCACCCCGGCCAGGGGGCCGCTGGCGTCATCCAAGACCAGTTGGAAGGGGCCGCCGCCGGTGGAGAGTTGCACCGAGTTGACCTGGTGCGGCACCAGGGTGGCGTTGGCAAAGTACTGGCTCCCCTGCACGTCGGCCCGGAACCCGTAGGTGCCCTCGGGCAGCCAGAAGTAGACCTTGCCTTCTGCGTCGGTGGTCTCGTTCAGAACCAGATACGTCCCTCCGGCGTTGAAGGCGTAGACCTTCACCCCCGCCACGGGGCTGCCCGCCTGGGTCACCGCGACCTCGGCCTGGCCCTCGGCGATGGTGATGACCGGATCGGCGGCGGTGAACGGGGCGGACCAGAACTGGCCCGAGAGGTAGTCGGCCCGCACCTGGTAGCTGCGATCCGGCAGCTCGAAGACCGCCTGCCCGGCTGCGTTCGTGGTCCGGCGCTCGCCCAGGTAGGCCCCCGCCTCGGTAAAGAGGTACACGGGGATGGCCTGCGCCGGGACGAGGGCCCCGCCGTAATCGCGCTGCACCGCGGCGGTGGTTGCGCGCTGGTCGATGACCAGGCCCTGGTCGAAGGGCCCGGCGGCGGTGACCGCGGCGGGGTCGGTCCAGAAGGAGTACCCCTTGTGGTCGACCCGGAACCGGTAGGTGCCGTCTGCCAGGTCGAAGCCGGCCTCCCCGGCGCTGGTGGTGGTGCGGCTCTCCCCCAGGTAGCTCCCGGCCGCGCCGAAGAGGTAGCAGGGCAGGCCGACCAGGGGCGTGCCCGCCAGATCGGTCACCCGCAGGGTGAACGCCCCGCCCCCGGTGAGGACCGGTACGGAGTTCACCTGGTCCGGGAGCAAGGCGGTGTCTGCGCTCCAGTACTGGCTGCCCTGGTGGTCGGCACGGAACCGGTAGGTTTGGGCCGGCAGGCGAAAGCTCGCGGTGCCGTCCGCCAGGGTCACCCCGTGCAGGCTCAGGTAGGCGCCCGCCGCGGTGAAGGCGTAGACCTTCACTCCCGCCAGGGGTTGTTCCGCCTGGGTCACGCGCACCTCGGCGGTGCCCTCGGGGATGACGAGGGTGGGGTCGGTCCAGGAGAAGGGCTCGCTCCAGTACTGGAAGGCAAGCACGTCCGCCCGCAGCTTGTAGGCCCGCTCCGGCAGCCGGAAGGTGACCTCCCCCGCCTCGTTTGTATCCTGGTAGCGGCCGAGGTAGCTCCCGGCCTCGGTGAACAGGTAGACCCGAACGTAGGGCTTGGCCTCGCGGCTGCCCGCGTAGTCGGCCACGACACGGGCCGTGACGTCCCGGTGGGGGATCGGGAAGGGGATGGCCGTATCGGTCGTGACCGTGACGAGGTCGCTCCAGAACTGGTAGCCGAGGAGATCGCAGCGCAGCTTGTAGCCCGCCGTCGGGACGTCGAAGCTCACGCGCCCGGCCGTGTCGGTGGTCCTCGACAGGCCGAGGTAGCTGCCGCCCGCGCTGAAGAGGTAGACGTTGGCCCCGGCGACGGGCGTGCCGTCGCCCGAGTCCACCGTGGTCGTGAGTACCCCGCCGCCCGTGACCACCGCGAAGGCGTTGGCCGCGCCCGCGCCCACGGCGAGCACGTCGCTCCAGTACTGGCCGCCGAGCAGGTCGGCGCGCAGCTTGTAATCCTTCCCGGCGGGAAGGTCGAACCGCACCATGCCATCGGCGTCGGTGATCGCAAACCGGCCCAGGTACGCCCCTGCCCCGGTGAACAGGTACACCTTGACCCCGGCTCTAGGCGCTCCGCCCTGGGTCACCTGGACCGCCGCCGTCTCCTCGGCGATCTCGACGGGCACGACGCCGGTGCCCGGCAGCGTAAAGACCGCCGACCAGAACGGATAACCGAGGTAGTCGGCGCGCAGCTTGTACGAGCCCGCGGAGAACAGCTTGGGGTCGAACCGGGCAACGCCCGAGGCGTCGGCGGTGGCGCTCTTGCCGGTGTAGGCACCGGCCGCGGTAAAGGCATACACCCTGACGCCGGGCAGGCCGCTGCCCCGACTGGTGCGCACGGGCACCAAAAGCTCCGTGGGAGCCGCCGTCTCCACCGCAAAGGAGACCTCGGCAAAGCCCACATTGCCCGCCGCGTCCGTGGCCTCCACCCGCACGGTGTGGGGGCCGTCGGCCAGGGGGTCGAGGCGGTCGCCCGAGACCTTTGCCACCGCGATGCCGTCCACCAGCACTCGCACCGTCCCGTCGCTTGCGGAGTAGGCGAGCACCGGCGCCGGGTCGCTGGTGAGGCCCGGGAGCGGCGAGGCGATGGCGACCGCCGGGGGCTCGGTGTCGATCACGTAGGTCTCGGCGCGCACCTCTCCCGGGTTGCCGGCCGGATCGACGGCGAAGAAGGAGAGGACCGTCGAGCTCTCCACGGCGATGGGCCCGGTGTAGACCGGGGAGGAGGCGTCGGGGGGGAGGCCGCCGGTGGTGTAGCGGATGACCGCTTCTTCGTCGTCGGCGATGAGCGCCACGAGTTGGGCGGCGGCGTAGAGGCCGCCCGGGGGCGACGCCGAGGTGGCCGGGGGAGTCCGGTCCAGGATGACCGAACCCGGAGCATAGGCCTTGGCGGCGCCGTAGCTGTCTTCGATGGCCACGTAGACGTAGTAGGTTCCCTCGGGAAGCTCAGTGACGTCCCAGGCGTAGGCGCCCGCCTCCGGGGCGAGCCCGGCTGCGAGGAGGGTACCGGCGTAACCGGCCCCTTCCTCGTCGAAATAGAGGCTTACGAGCGCCGTGCCGCTCGGGTTCGAGGCCGTCCAGGCCAGCGCCACTGCGGCCTGGTTGGTGCGGAGGCCGCCGGCGCCCGGCAGCGTCAGGGCCACCGCGGGCGGATCGAGGAACGCGGCTTCGTTGACGACGAACCGCGCCGCCGCCATCCACTCCCCCGCAAGGCCGTGGGCGTCCACCGCCCGGGCGCGCCAGTGGTAGTACCGGTCGTCGTCCAGGGGCTGGGGGGGCGCCCAAGCCAGGCCCTGTCCTTCGGCGGCGGCAACTCGGGTCGTGAGCCCGGCATCGGCGTAGAGCTCGTAGTCGTAGGTGAGGGACTCCTCCTCGGGGTCCAAAGCCTCCTTGAGCACCAGGAGCGGCGCCGTGCTCCCCACCTCTCCCCCGTCGGAGGGGTTTCGCAGGGTAGGCGCCGAGGGCGGGTCGTTTGCTGTGCTGACGAAGAAGGTGGCGACCGCCGTCCACGGGCTCTCCGCAGCCTCGTCGGAGGCCTTCGCCCGCCAATAGTAGCGGGTGTCGTCCCGGAGCGCCCCGGGGACCTCCCAGGAGGTCTGCCCCGGCTCCCAGCCCGTACCCTCCAGGATCCCGGCCATCGCCTGCTTCTCCGGGCTGTCGAAGGTGGGGACGGTGTCGAGCTCGAAGGTGTAGGTAAGGGGGTCTCCATCGGGATCGGCGTCGGGGTCGGCAGCGTTGGCAACCACGAGGGCGAGCGCCGTCTCCGAGACCTCGCTCCCGGCCCCCGGAGCCGCGAGGAGCGGCACGGTGGGGGCGTGGTTGGCGAGGTTCACCACAAAGGAGCCTACGGCGGACTCGGTGGAGACGCCGTGCTCGTCGGTGGCCACGGCCTTCCACCAGTAGGTGGCCCCGTCCCCGAGGGGCGCGTCCACGGTCCAGGAGGTGGCCCCTCCCCCCCCGGGCCCCCCGGCTCCTTCAACCATCCCGGAGACCGAGGCGGCGAGCAGCGCCAGCGCCTCGTCCTCGTAGACCTCGAAGGCGTAGGTGAGGGGGTCCTCGTCGGGGTCGCGGCTGTTGGTGACCGCAAGCGCCGGGGTTAGGGTGTCCACCTCAAAGCCGTCCGCGGGCCAGGACAGGGCAAAGGCACCCGGGGCCTCGTTTTCCAGGTTCACGAAGAAGCTTCCGTAAGCCCACTGGCTCGCCCGATTGCCGTCGGCTGCCCGCACGCGCCAGTGGTAGCGGGTGTTCTCCCGCAGGTCGAGGGGGACCGGCCAGGCCGTGACGTCCGTCCCTTCGGCGATGCCCGAGGCCGAGGCGACCCCAAGGGTGAACAGGGCATCCTCGAAGACCTCGATCTCGTAGACCACCGGGTCCCCCT
>JBFLZB010000024.1:22139-37161 GCA_040756475.1 Thermodesulfobacteriota bacterium | reverse complement strand
CGGCCAGGCCGCGGCCGGCTCCCGGCCCCGCAGGTGGGCGTCCAGGACCACCGCAGCCTCCTTGCCCGAGGCGATGGCGGTGACCACCGCCTTTCGCTCGTTCACCAGGTCGCCCCCCAGGAAGACAGGGGGCCGGGCCGCCCACTCCCCCCGAGGCGCGACGCGCCGCAGGTGAAGGCCCGCCGCTTCCCCGGCCGCTGCCTCCAGGGCAGCGGGGGAAAGCCCTTCCGAGGGGCCGGCCCCGACGGCCGCGAACACCGCGGAGACCTCCACCACCACGTCCGGATGCCCGGAGGGAACCACCCGGGGCCGCCCTCCCGCGCCCGCCTCCACCTCCAGGCTCGCCATGGTGGCAAGGGTCAGGCGCAGGCCTCCCGCCCCCGCCGCCTCGAGCCTTCGGGGCGCCAGGAGGGTTCGCACCGGGATGCCCTCCTCCCGGGCCTCCTCGAGCTCATCCGGGAGGGCGGGCATGTCCTGGACCCGGCGACGGTAGTACACGGTGGGCTGCGCCCCCAGCCGCAGCAGGGTGCGGGCCACGTCCAGGGCGGTGTTTCCGCCCCCCACCACCGCGACGGGCCCGGCCACGGGAGGTGCCCCCCCTCGGCGTACGGCCTCCAGGAAGGCCAGGCCGTCCCGGGCGAGCTCCTTCCCCTCGATTCCCAGGCGGGTCGGGGTCCAGTGGCCCGTGGCCAGGAAGACCGCGTCGTAGCCTCCGAGATCGTCCCACCCCAGGTCCTGCCCCAGGCGTCGGCGGGGATGGAAGCGGACCCCTTCCCCCAGGACCAGGCCCACCTCCCACGCCAGGGCGTCGATGGGCAGGCGGTACTCGGGGATGGCGTAGCGCAGGAGCCCCCCGGGCTCCTCACGGGCGTCGAAGAGGTCCACCCCGTGGCCCAGCCGGCGAAGGAAGAAGGCCGCGGCCAGTCCGGCCGGCCCCGCCCCCACCACGGCGGCCCGCTTGCCCGACGGGGGCCCCGACGCGGGGGGCGGGGTGAGGCCCTGCCGCCGGGCGTGGTCGGCCAGGTGGCGCTCCAGGGAGTTCACGGATACCGGCGCATCATACTCGCCGCGGTTGCAGGAGGCCTCGCAGGGATGGTGGCAGACCCGGCCGCACACCCCGGGCAGGGGGTTTTCCTCCCGGATGCGCAGCCACGCCTCCTCGAAGGCCCCCTGCCCCGCCAGGAACTGCACCCGGGCGATGTCCTCCCCCGCCGGGCACGCCTCGGCGCAGGGCGCCACCTTGTCCTGGTAGCGGGGCCGAAGGAATCGCCAGGAGCCCGTGCGGTTCCAGAGCATGGTGTCGGCGGAGCGCGAAAAGAGGGGCAGGTCCGCGGCGCCCCGAAACGCCACGGGGCTCATGGGGACACCCCCCCGGGGGCCACCCGGTCGAAGGCTTCCCGGGCCGCGGCCACGTTGGCCTCGTGGTGGGAGGGCACCTCCTCCCGGATCGCCTGGCACACCGCGCCCAGGGAAACCAGGCTCGTGGCCCGGGCGAAGGCCCCCAGGATCGCGGTGTTGACGATGGGGTGGGTTCGGGACCCGAGCCCGTGGCGGAGGGCGATGGGGCTAGCGTCCACGGTGGCTACCCGGAAGGCCGAGAATTCGGGGAAGTCTCCCGGGAGGCGGTCGGTGTTGAGGAGCAGGACGCCTCCCCCCTTCAGGCCCCGGGTCACGTTGGCCGCCCCGACCAGGGTGGGGTCGAGCACCACCACGTGGTCCGGGGCGTAGACGTTGGTGCGCAGGTGGATCTTCGAGGGGGCGATGCGCAGGTAGGCCTCCACGGGGGCGCCCCGTCGCTCGACGCCGAAGGCGGGGAAGGCCTGTACGTACTTCCCTTCGCGAAAGCAGGCAACCGCCAGCACGTTGGAGGCGACCACCGCGCCCTGCCCGCCCCGCCCGTGGAAGCGGACCTCGACCACGCCCTACCCCTTCTCCCCCGTGTAGACCACCACCAGGGCCTGGGCCGGTCCCCCTCCCACGCCGCGGAAGGCGTGGGCCACGTCCGATTCGAAGTACAGGCAGTCCCCGGGCTTCAAGGTGCGCAGCTCGTCGGGGGTGCGAAACTCGATCTCCCCGGAGAGCACGTACATGCACTCCTCTCCCTCGTGGGAGTAGAAGACCATGTCCTTCTTGTCCATGGTGTCGAAGGTCACCAGGAAGGGCTGCATGTGCTTGCGGCTCTTTTGCAGCTCGAGGGACTCGTAGAGGTAGCCCACCTCGCTCGCGTCCTGGTGGGCCCGCCGGGTCAGTCGCTGGCGCTCGGACGCGCGGGTGACCGCGATCTTCTCCTCCTTCTCCTCCTCCTGGAAGAAGTGGGAGATGTTCACGTCGAGGGCCCGGGAGATCTTGAGCAGCGTCGCCACCGGCGGCATCACGTGGCCGTTCTCCACCTGGGAGAGGAGCGGCTTGGAAAGCCCGGTCTTGGCGGAGAGGTCTTGCAGGGTATATCGCCGCTTCTGGCGCAGATCGCGGATCTTGGCGCCGATGCCCAGGTCTTCCACCGCTGGATCGATCTTCTTTGCCATGGCCGTGCTTCGCTCCTCTGCCCGATGGCCCGATGGTATGCCCGCCGAAATTTGATTGCAACAAATCTCGTTTGCCGATGCCAACACCAACCTGCTCCAGCTTGCCCAAACGCGCCGCGTCGTCAAGGGGGCTCGGTGCCCCGGGACAGAAAGGAAGGACGAGGTCACGCAGTCGGGTATCGGTGTCGCTATCGGTATCGACGCGTCGCCGAACGCGATGCCGATACCGATGCCGACAGCGATAGCGACAGCGATAGCGACAGCGATAGCGATGGGAGCGAAGGGGCCGTCACACGTCGGCGGCCTGCGGCGCAGTCTCGCTGGAACCACGGTCCCCACGACCTGCCGCACGGAGGCGCTCGCCCGGTGCGCCGACGAATTAGGGCTTGACTGGGGGGAGCCTCCACCTATAATGGCGGGCTCTTTGCCCGACCCGGCGGAGGTGGTGTGCTGCAACCGACTCCCGTGCCCGTGGCCCATCTCCCGCCCGAGGGGCAGAAGTACTCCCTGTCTTTTCCCCAGGAGGACGTGGGGGCGGCCCTGGCCGAGGCGGGGTGGGAGGAGGTGGGGGCGGCGGCGGCCCTGACCGCCGAGATCCGGGTACTGCCCGCGGGCTCCGAGGTCTTCGTCCTGGGGCGCCTGGAGACCCGGGTTGCGTACCGTTGCGTTCGCTGCCTCGGTGTGTTCCCCGCGCCGGTGACGGCCGAGGTCCATGCCGCTTTCACCCGCGAGGGCGCCCCGGAGCCCGGCGAGTGGGAGCTGCGCCGAGAGGACCTGGACGTGCAGCGGATCCCGGGTGGAACCCTGGATTTGTCCGAGGTGGTCGCCGAGCAGTTCTTCCTGGAGCTCGAGCCGCACCCGGTCTGCCGGCCCGAGTGCCGCGGCCTGTGTCCCCAGTGCGGCGCCGACCGAAACCGAACCGCCTGCCGATGTGCACAGGCGGCGCAACCGAGCCCGTTTCAAGCCCTCGAAGCCTGGGGCAAGGCGCGACGGAGCTGATCCGTCCGGAGGCACGCGCCCCGGCAACCAAGGAGAGGACCATGGCCGTTCCCCAGAACCGTACGTCTCTGGCGCGCAAGCGCAAGCGCCGCTCGCACCTCGCCCTCTCGGCGCCCAACCTCGATCGTTGCCCCCAGTGCCGGGAGCCCAAGCAGCCCCATCGGGTCTGTGCCGCGTGCGGTACATACAAGGGGCGGGAAGTGATCCGGATCGCCGAGGAAGAGAGCTGAGCTTCCACCCTGGGGCCTGATCCGCGCCCATGCGAATTGCCGTCGACGCCATGGGGGGCGACCACGCCCCCGAGGCGGTGGTGGAGGGGGCCGTGCAGGCCGCCCGGGAGTACGGTACCCACGTGATCCTGGTGGGCGACCGGGAGGCGGTGCACGATCTCCTCAAGCGCCACGGGGCGGGCGACCTGCCCCTGACGGTGCGCCACGCCTCCGAGGTGGTGGGCATGCAGGAGAGCCCATCCCACGCCCTGCGGCGCAAGCGCGACTCCTCGCTCCGGGTGGCGTTCGACCTGGTCAAGGCCGGAGAAGCCCGCGCCGCGGTGAGCGCCGGCAACTCCGGGGCGGCCATGGCCATCGCCATGCTGGTGCTGGGGCGGCTGCCCGGAGTGGAGCGGCCCTGCATTGCCGCGGTGCTCCCCACCCTGACGGGCTCCACCGTGCTCCTCGACGTGGGGGCCAACGTGGAGTGCAAGCCCATCCACCTCGTCCACTTCGCCATCATGGGGGAGGTCTTCTGCCGGTATGTGCTCCAGGTGGAGCGCCCCCGGGTGGGGGTGCTCTCCAACGGGGAGGAGGAGAGCAAGGGCACCGAGCTCACCCGCAGCGCCCACCAGGCCCTCAAGCACTCGAGCCTCCACTACGTAGGATACGTGGAGGGGCGCGACATCTTTCCCGGCGCGGCCGACGTGGTGGTGACCGATGGATTCACGGGAAACGTGGTGCTCAAGTCTGCCGAGGGCCTGGCCCACGTCATGGGGCAGATGTTCAAGCAGGAGCTGGGGCGCACCCTCTTCTCCAAGATGGGGTATCTCCTGGCCCGGGGCGCCTTCCGGAAGATCCGCAATCGGCTGGACTACGCCGAGACGGGCGGGGCCCCGCTTTTGGGCGTCAACGGCGTGGGGATCGTCTCCCATGGCTCCTCCGACGCCCGGGCCATCAAGAACGCCATCCGCGTGGCCCACGAGTTCGCCGAACGGCGGGTCAACCTGCACATGATGCAGGTGCTCGAGAAGAACCAGGACCTGGAGGGCTGGGCGGTTCCCAAGGAGCGGCGCTTCTGGGCCCAGCTCAAGGACAAGATCATCCACCCCCGCCGGGAAGAACCCGACGAAGGCTGACCCATGGAACGGCGCCACAGAATTCCCGCGCGCATTCTCGGCACCGGGCGCGGCGTCCCGGATACCGTGGTGACCAACGCGGACCTCGCCGCCCGCATGGACACGAGCGACGAGTGGATCCGCGAGCGCACCGGCATTCGGGAGCGGCGCATCGCCCCCGACGGGGTGCGCACCAGCGAGCTGTGCGAGCAGGCGGCGCGGCGGGCCCTGGAGGCGGCCGGCGTCGAGCCCGGGGAGCTCGACCTGGTAATCGTCGCCACCGCCACCCCGGACATGCCCTTCCCCTCGACCGCATGCTTCCTCCAGGAGCGCCTGGGCATCCGGGGGCAGATGGCCTTCGACCTCACCGCGGCGTGCACCGGGTTCCTCTACGGCCTCACCGTGGCCGAGCAGTTCGTCGCCAGCGGCGCCTGCCGGAGAGCCCTGGTGGTGGGGGCCGAGCTCCTGAGCCGCATCGTGGACTGGACCGATCGGGGAACCTGCGTCCTCTTCGGCGACGGGGCGGGGGCGGCTGTGCTCGGCCCCTCGGAGGACCCGGAGCGCGGCATCCTCGCGGCCCGCATGGCTGCCGACGGGGCCCACTGGGGCATCCTCAACCTGCCCGGGGGCGGCACGGCCCATCCCACCACGCCGGAGACGGTGGCGGCGGGCCTCCACAAGGTGAAGATGCAGGGCAACGAGGTGTTCAAGGTGGCGGTGCGGGCCCTCCAGGAGATGGCCGAGCTGGTGCTCCAGGAGGCCGGACTGTCGGGCGAGGACCTGGACCTCTTTTTACCCCACCAGGCCAACCGGCGCATCATCGACGCGGTGGCCAAGCGCCTCCACGTCCCCGACGAGAAGGTCTACGTGAACGTCGACCGCTACGGGAACACCTCGGCGGCCTCCATCCCCATTGCCCTGGACGAGGTGGTGCGCGCCGGCCGCGTGAAGCCGGGCGACCTCCTGCTCCTGGACGCCTTCGGGGGCGGAGTGACCTACGGGGCGGTGCTGCTGCGGTGGTAGATTCCGCTCCTTGGAATCGCCTTGCGCCCTCAGGGCGCCTCTTTGTATAGTTCGCTGAATCTTTCCGCCTCGTCTCTCGAAATTCCTCTCCCCGGGAGCCACCCCATGTCGGCCAGCGTCGCGTTCGTCTTTCCGGGACAGGGCTCCCAGTACGTGGGGATGGGCCGGGCGCTGGCCGAGGCCTTTCCAGTGGCGCACAAAGCCTTGGCCGAGGCGGACGCGGCCTTGGGCCGGCCCCTCACGACCCTCCTCTTTGAGGGGCCGGAGGAGGAGCTTCGGCTCACCTGGAACACCCAGCCGGCCATTCTGGCGGTAAGCGTCGCGTGCCTGCGGGTCCTGGAGCAGGAGACGGGCCTTCGGCCGGCGGCGAGCGCGGGGCACTCCCTCGGGGAGTACTCCGCCCTGGTGGCAGCCGGGGCGTTGGGCTACGCCGATGCCCTGCGGGTGGTGGAGCAGCGGGGGCGCTTCATGCAGGAGGCCGTCCCGGTGGGCACCGGGGCCATGGCGGCCGTTCTGGGACTCGAGACCGACCAGGTGCGATCGCTGTGTGACGGGCTCTCGCGCCCGGGGGCGGTGGTGGAGCTCGCGAACGACAACTCGCCGGGGCAGGCCGTCATCTCCGGCCATGCCGCCGCGGTGGAGGAGGCGGCTCGCAGCGCCAAGGAAGCCGGGGCCAAGCGGGCCGTGCCCCTGCCGGTGAGCGCGCCCTTCCACTGCTCCCTCATGGTGCCCGCCGGCGAGCGGCTGGTCCCGGTACTCGAGGCCGTCTCCATGGTCGAGCCTCGCTACCCCGTGGTGGCGAACGTGGATGCCCGGCCCCACGGCAGCCCCGCCCAGGTGCGGGACCGCCTGGTGCGCCAGGTGAGCTCGCCCGTGCGCTGGCAGGACTGTGTGCGGGCCCTGGGAGAGCTGGGGGTCACCCGCTTCGTGGAGGTGGGGCCCAAGAACGTGCTGGCCGGCCTCGTCCGGCGCATCCTGCCCGAGGCGGTGGTGGCCAACGTGGAGGACCCGAAGAGCCTTGAAGCCGCCCGGGCCTTGCTCGAGGGAGGGGCGTCGTGACCTCGAGCGATTTGACGAGTCCGGCCGCTCCGGCAGGGTGCGAACCCGTGTTCCAGGGCCGGGTGGCCCTGGTCACGGGGGCGACCCGGGGCATCGGGAGGGCCGTGGCTGCTTGCCTGGCGGCCCGCGGCGCCCGGGTGGCCGTGACCGGGCGGAGCCTGGCCGCCGCCGAGGCGGCTGCCGCGGCCCTTCCCGGAGAGGCCTTGGGGATCGAGCTGGAGGCCTCGGACCCCCAGAGCGTGGCGGCGGCTGTCGCCCGCGTCGTGGAAGCCTGGGGCCGGGTGGACGTGCTGGTGAACAACGCGGGGATCACCCGGGACAACCTGGCACTGCGGATGAAGCTCGAAGACTGGCGGGCCGTCCTCGACGCGAACCTCACCGGTGCGTTCCTTTGCACCAAGGAATGCCTGCGGCACATGGTGAAGGCGCGCCGGGGCGCCGTGGTGAACGTGTCGAGCGTGGTGGGGTCGCTTGGCAACCCCGGTCAGGCCAACTATTGCGCCTCCAAGTCCGGCCTGGAGGGCATGACCCGCAGCCTGGCCCGGGAGTACGCCAACCGGGGCATCCGGTTCAACGCCGTGGCTCCGGGCTTCATCGAGACGGACATGACCGAGGCCCTGGGAGAAAAGGCCCGGGAGGCGCTGCTGGCCCAGGTGCCCCTGGCCCGCCTGGGGAGTCCCGGCGACGTGGCCGAGGCCGTCGCCTTCCTGGCGTCGGACCGCGCCGCCTACATCACCGGTCACGTCCTGCACGTCAACGGCGGCATGTACATGGGTTGAGCTCTCGGGAAAACCCCAAACGGAAGGGAGGACACATGAGCGCGAACATCGAGGAAACCGTCAAGAAGATCGTGGCAGAGCAGCTCGGCGTGGATCTGGAGAAGGTCGTCAACGAGGCAAGCTTCATCGACGACCTGGGCGCCGACAGCCTCGACACGGTGGAGCTGGTCATGGCCCTGGAGGAGGAGTTCGACCAGGAGATCCCCGACGAGGATGCGGAGAAGATCCGCACGGTGCAGGATGCCATCAACTACATCCAGGAGAAGCTGGCCGCCTGAGCCTCGCGCAGGGTGGGCCGTGCCAAACCGATTAGGCAAGAGAGCCAGGGCACACCTGGCTCTCTTCCCTAAGTGAATCCGCCGCCGGCGGGTTCAGGAGGGAAAGCGGTGAGCAGACGTGTCGTGGTCACCGGCCTGGGAGCCGTCACGCCCCTGGGGATCGGTGCAGAAGACAGCTGGAAGGCGTGCGTCGCAGGGCGGTCGGGCCTGGGCCCGATCACCAAGTTCGACGCCGCCGGCATGAAGACCCAGATCGCCGGGGAGGTGAAGGGGTTCGACGGGTCCCTGTACGTGGACAAGAAAGAACTCAAGAAGATGGACTTCTTCATCCAGTACGCCGTGGCGTGCTCCAAGCTGGCACTGGAGGACGCGGGCTACCAGGTGCCCGAGGACCGGGCGGACCGGGTGGGGATCTCCATCGGAGCCGGGCTCGGGGGGCTGCCCGAGATCGAGGTGCAGCACAAGGCCCTCCTCGAAGCCGGGGCCCGGCGGGTGAGCCCGTTCTTCATCCCCTCGGTCATCGTGAACCTGGCCCCGGGGTATGTCTCGATCTACACCGGGGCCAAGGGGCCCAACCTCTCCATCGTCACCGCCTGCGCCACCGGCGCCCACTCCATCGGCGAAGCCTGGCACATGATCCGGCGGGGAGACGCCGATGTGATGATCGCCGGCGGCGTGGAGTCGACGATCACCCCGCTGGCCGTGGGAGGCTTCAACGCCATGCGGGCGCTCTCCACCCGCAATGCCGAGCCCGAGCGCGCCAGCCGCCCCTTCGACAAGGACCGGGACGGTTTCGTCATGGGCGAGGGGGGCGGCGTGCTGATCCTGGAGGACCTGGACCACGCCCGCCAGCGCACCGCCCGCATCTACGCGGAGCTCGTGGGCTACGGCGCTACCGCCGACGCCTACCACATCACCGCCCCGGACCCCCAGGGGGACGGAGCGGCCCGGTGCATGGCCATGGCCCTGCGCTCGGCGGGCCTCGCCCCGGCGGACGTGGACTACGTCAACGCCCACGGCACGAGCACCCCCTTCAACGACTACTACGAGACCCTCGCCATCAAGCGGGTCTTCGGCGATCACGCGAGAAAGCTCTGGGTCTCGTCCACCAAGAGCATGACGGGGCACCTCCTGGGCGCTGCCGGCAGCGTGGAGGCGGTGTTCTCCGTCCTGGCGCTGCGCGACCAGCTCGCGCCGCCCACCATCAACTACGACACCCCGGACCCCGAGTGCGACCTGGACTACGTGCCCAACCAGGCCCGGGAAGGGGGGCTCGACTGCGCGCTCTCCAACTCCTTCGGGTTCGGCGGGACCAACGGGAGCCTCCTCTTCCGAAAGTTCGAGGGGTGACCCGATGATCCTCATCGCGAGCGACCACGGGGGCTACGAGCTCAAGGAGGACCTGCGGGCCTACCTCGTGGAGCAGGGCGTGGAGGTGCGCGACCTGGGGCCGGCCAACGGGGACCCGGTGGACTACCCGGAGTTCGGGCTGGAGCTCGCCGGACGGGTGGGGCGGGGCGAGGCGGAGCAGGGCATCCTGCTGTGCGGCACCGGCATCGGGATGAGCATCGTGGCCAACAAGATCCCGGGGGTGCGGGCGGCCCTGGTGGCCGACGTGTACTCGGCCCGCATGGCTCGGGAGCACAACGACGCCAACGTGCTCGTGATCGGCGGCCGCACCACCGGCAAGGGGCTCGCGCGGGAGATCGTGCGCACCTGGCTCGGGAGCCGCTTCGAGGGGGGCCGCCACGCCCGCCGCCTCCAGCGGATCGGCGAGATCGAGCGCACCCGCTGCGGGCGGGCAGCGACCTCGGCCCTGCGGTGGGAGGACCCGGAGGTCTGGCAGGCCGTCCAGGGGGAGATCCGCCGGGAGGAGGAGGGCATCGTCCTTATCGCCTCGGAGAACTACGCCTCGGAGGCGGTCCTGGAGGCCCAGGGGTCGGTCTTCACCAACAAGTACGCCGAGGGCTACCCGGGGCGCCGCTACTACGGCGGGTGTGTGTTCGCGGACCGGGTGGAGGCCCTGGCTGCCGAGCGCGCCCGGGAGCTCTTCGGGGCCGAGCACGCCAACGTGCAGCCCCTGTCGGGCTCGTCGGCCAACATGGCGGCCTACTTCGCGCTCCTCAGGCCGGGGGACACGATCCTGGGGATGGCCCTCGCCCACGGCGGCCACCTCACCCACGGGGCGTCCGTGAGCTTCTCGGGCCAGCTCTACCGGGCGGTGACCTACGGCGTCCGGCCCGACACGGGGCGCATCGACTACGACGAGGTCCGAGAGATTGCCCGGCGCGAGCGCCCCCGGGCCCTGGTGGCGGGGGCGAGCTCCTACTCCCGCACCCTCGACTTCGCGGCGTTCCGGTCCATTGCCGACGAGGTGGGGGCGTACCTCATCGCCGACATGGCCCACATCGCGGGCCTCGTGGCCGGCGGGGCCCACCCCAGCCCCGTGGCCTATGCCGACGTGGTCACCAGCACCACACACAAGACCCTGCGGGGTCCCCGGGGCGGGCTGGTCCTGTGCCGCAAGGAGCACGCCGCCGCGGTGGACAAGGCGGTCTTCCCGGGGCTCCAGGGGGGGCCTCTGGTCAACTCCATCGCCGCCAAGGCGGTGGCCTTCCGGGAGGCGGCGGGCGAGTCGTTTCGCACCTACGCCCGGCTCGTGGTGGAGAACGCGGCCCGGCTCGCCGGGGCGCTCCAGGCCCGGGGCTACCCGGTGGTTTCCGGGGGGACCGACAACCACCTCTTCTGCCTGGACCTCACGGGCCCCGGCGTCACGGGCGTCGCCGCGGAGCGCTGCCTGGATCGGGCGGGGATTGCCGTGAACAAGAACGCGATTCCCGGAGATCCCCTCGGCCCCACGGTGACCAGTGGCATCCGCCTGGGCACCGCCATCGTCTCCACCCGAGGCATGGGCGCTCCCGAGATGGAGGAGATCGCCGAGGCGGTCGCGCGGGTCCTGGGCCGGTGCGGCGACGAAGCGGTGGAGGGGGAAGTGCGGGCCTCGGTTCAGGGGCTGTGCCGGCGTTTCCCCTTCTATGCCGGGCTCCTGGGGCCTCCGGAAGGGTAGGGGCCCTGGGAACGGGGGAGCGAGTACGGGGCTTCCCTCTCGCCGCGGGCCGGGGGTCTCCCCTCCGGCCCGCGCAGGATCCCGTGGATCGGGCGCTCGCGGGGCACATTTCAGGGGGGAAGGGAAGGGCATGCGTCCTCCGAAGGTTCATCGCCACAGCCGCCTGCGCCGCCGCCTCCGGGGAGACCCCCGGCCCGCTCTGACCCCGCAGGATCGGGGCGCCGCCCCGTCGAGGGGCCGGGAGACCCCATGAGTCGCCCTTCCTGGCAGGAATACTTCACCGACATCACCCGCCTGGTGGCGAGCCGCAGCACGTGCCGGCGGCGCCGGGTCGGGGCGATCCTCGTCAAGAACAAGCGCATCCTCGCCACCGGATACAACGGCGCCCCCTCCGGGGTTCCCCACTGCCTGGACGTGGGGTGCCTGCGCGAAGAGATGGGCATCCCCTCGGGGGAGCGCCACGAGCTGTGCCGGGGCCTCCACGCCGAGCAGAACGCCATCCTCCAGGCGGCCCACCACGGCGTCTCCATCGAGGGGGCGGACCTGTACTGCACCAACCTCCCCTGCATCATCTGCACCAAGATGATCATCAACGCCGGCATCCGGCGGGTGTACTACGCCGAGGGCTACGCCGACCCCCTGAGCGCCGAAATGTTCCGCACCGCGGCCATCGACCTGGTGCCCCTGGAGCCCCCCGCGGCGCCGCGGACGGGGCCGGAGGCCCGAGCCTAGTGCGCTGCCCGTTTTGCGGGGAAAAGGAGGACCGGGTCATCGACTCCCGGGTCTCCCGGGAGGGCGACGCCATCCGCCGGCGCCGGGAGTGCGTGGAGTGCGGGCGGCGCTTCACGACCTACGAGCGGGTGGAGGAGGTGCTGCCCCTGGTGGTGAAGAAGGACGGCCGCCGGGAGGCCTTCGACCGGCTCAAGATCCGGTCCGGACTCACCCGGGCCTGCGAGAAGCGGCCCATCCCCGCCGAGGCCCTGGACCGCATCGTGGACGGCATCGAAGCCCGCCTCCAGGAAGAGGGGCGCAAGGAAGTGCCCAGCGACGAGATCGGCGAGGCGGTGATGGAGGCCCTGCGGGGGCTAGACCCGGTGGCCTACGTGCGGTTTGCGTCCGTATACCGCCAGTTTCGGGGCGTGGACGAGTTCACCGACGCCCTGCGGGACTTCCTGGAGCGCAAGGAGCCGTGACGGGCGAGGCCGACCGGTTCTACATGGGGCTCGCCCTGGAGCTCGCCCGCCGGGGGGTGGGGCGCACGAGCCCCAACCCGGCGGTGGGGTGCGTGGTGGCCCGGGGGGGACGGGTGGTGGGTCGGGGGTTCCACCCGGCAGCCGGGGAGCCCCACGCGGAAGTGTCCGCGCTGGAGGAGGCCGGCCCCGAGGCCCGGGGCGCGGACCTCTACGTGACCCTGGAGCCCTGCGCCCACCACGGCCGCACTCCCCCCTGTGCCGACCTCCTGCTCGCGGCCGGGGTCCGACGGGTGGTGGCCGCCATGGAGGATCCCAATCCCCGGGTCGCGGGGGGCGGCTTGCGGCGGCTCCGGGAGGCGGGGGTGGAGGTGGCGGTGGGGGTCCGGGAAGCCGAGGCCCGGCGCATGAACGAGGGGTTCTCCCTCTCGATCCGGGCGCACCGCGCCTTCGTTCACCTGAAGCTCGCGGCCACCCTCGACGGAAAGATCGCCACCCGCACCGGCCACTCCCAGTGGGTGACCTCCCCCGAGAGCCGGGAGCGGGGCCATCGCCTCCGGGATGCCTGCGGCGCCGTTCTCGTGGGCGTGGGCACCGCGGTGGCCGACGACCCGCGCCTCACGGTGCGCCTGCCGGGGGAACCCGAGCGGCGCATCCGCCGGGTGGTGCTCGATCCCCGGCTCCGATGCCCCCCGAACCTGGCGCTCCTTGCTCCCGGCGAGGCTGCTTACACGGTGCTCGCCTGCGCCGAGGGCGCCGATCCGGCCCGGGCGCGGGAGCTCGAGGCCCGGGGAGCCCGGGTACTCCCCCTGCCCTGCCGCGGCGCCTCCCTGGACCTGGGGGCGCTGCTGGCGGCCCTCTACGAGACGGGCACGATGGAGGTGCTCGTGGAGGGAGGGAGCGAGACCGCCCGGTCCTTCCTGGACGCGGGGCTCGTGGACCGGGTGCACCTGTTCCTGGCCCCGCGGTTGCTGGGAGGCCGCGACGCGATCCCCATGGTCGGCGGGGCGAGCCCCGAGCGGATGGACGACGCGTGGGTACTGGAGGAACTGGAAGTGGAGCGGGTGGGGCCCGACCTCTACCTCACCGGCGTCCCCCAGGGGAGGTAGGCCGTGTTCACCGGGATCGTGCAGGACGTGGGACGCCTCGAGGGGGTCGAGGCCAGAGGTCAGGGGCGGCGGCTGACGCTCGCCACCTCCCTCGACACCGGGAGCTTCGAGCTCGGGGAGTCCGTGGCCGTGGAGGGGGTGTGTCTCACGGTGGCCGCCGCCGGGAGGGACACCTTCGAGGCCGACGTCTCCCCCGAGACCCTGCGCCGCTCCACCCTGGGGGAGCTGCGCCCGGGGGACCGGGTCAACCTGGAGCGGGCGCTCCGGCTCACCGACCGCCTGGGAGGCCACTTCGTGCTCGGCCACGTGGATGCGTGCGGCCGCTGCGCCGGCAGCGCTCTCCAGGGGGAATTTCGGGTGCTCTCCTTAGAGGCGCCGCCCGAGGTGCGGCGCTACCTGGTGGAGAAGGGCTCGGTGGCGGTGGACGGGGTGTCGCTCACGGTGGCCACCCTGGAGCCCCGGGGGTTCTCGGTGGCGGTGATCCCCCACACCCTGGAGAAGACCACCCTGCCCGGGCTGCGGGTCGGGGACCGGGTGAACCTGGAGGCGGACGTGCTCGGCAAGTACGTGGAGAGGCTCCTGGAGGGCCGTCGTCCCCAGGGGGAGGTGACCTGGGAGACCTTGGCCCGCTCGGGTTTCCTACGGTAGGATCGGATCCGCGGCCCGCGCCCGGGCTGCCACGGACGCAAGGAAGGAACATGCCCATCCAGCGCATCGAACAGGCCCTCCAGGACTTCCGGGAGGGCAAGATGATCATCCTCGTCGACGACGAGGACCGGGAGAACGAGGGGGACCTGGCCCTGGCGGCGGAGAAGGCGACGCCCGAGGCCATCAACTTCATGGCCCGGTTCGGCCGGGGGCTCATCTGCCTCGCCCTCACCGAGGAGCGCTGCGACCATCTGCGCCTGCCGCCCATGGTCTCGGACAACACCAGCGCCTACCAGACGGCCTTCACGGTCTCCATCGAGGCCCGCCGGGGTGTCTCCACGGGCATCTCGGCCGCCGACCGGGCCACCACCATCCTCACGGCCATCGCCGACCAGACCGTGGCCGAGGACCTGGCACGGCCCGGCCATGTCTTTCCCCTTCGCGCCCGCAAGGGCGGCGTGCTGGTGCGCACGGGCCAGACCGAGGGCTCGGTGGACCTGGCGCGCCTGGCGGGCTTGAAGCCGGCCGCCGTGATCTGCGAGATCATGAACGAGGACGGCACCATGGCCCGCCGTCCCCAACTCGAGGCCTTTGCCAAGGAGCACGGGCTGCGCATCGTCACCATCGCCGACCTCATCGAGTACCGGATGCGCACCGAGGGCCTGGTGCACCGGGCGGCGCAGGCCAAGCTCCCCACGAGCTACGGAGGAGACTTCCGCGCTATCGTGTACCGAAACGACGTGGAC
The DNA here is from genome assembly GCA_040756475.1 of Thermodesulfobacteriota bacterium. NCBI lineage: Bacteria > Pseudomonadati > Thermodesulfobacteriota > Thermodesulfobacteriota bacterium. The sequence continues at coordinate 22,411 of JBFLZB010000024.1, read as the reverse complement.
GAGTACCTCCACGTGGCCTTGGTCAAGGGAGAGGTCGGGGGGGACGAGCCGGTACTCGTGCGGGTCCACTCCGAGTGCCTCACCGGCGACATCTTCGGCAGCCTGCGGTGCGACTGTGGGGAGCAGCTCCACCGGGCCATGGAAATCATCGAGGCAGAGGGGCGCGGCGTGATCCTCTACCTCCACCAGGAGGGCCGCGGCATCGGGATCGTGAACAAGCTCAAGGCCTACGCCCTCCAGGACGAGGGGCGCGACACCGTGGAGGCCAACGA
>JBFLZB010000024.1:0-22039 GCA_040756475.1 Thermodesulfobacteriota bacterium | reverse complement strand
TCATCGAGGCAGAGGGGCGCGGCGTGATCCTCTACCTCCACCAGGAGGGCCGCGGCATCGGGATCGTGAACAAGCTCAAGGCCTACGCCCTCCAGGACGAGGGGCGCGACACCGTGGAGGCCAACGAGGAGCTCGGCTTCCAGGCAGACCTTCGCGATTACGGCATCGGCGCCCAGATCCTGGTGGACCTGGGGGTCAAGAAACTCCGGCTCATGACCAACAACCCCCGAAAGATCATCGGCATCGAGGGCTACGGCCTGGAAGTGCTGGAGCGGGTCTCCATCGAGATGCCCTCCCGGCCCGAAAACGAGCGCTACCTCTCGGCCAAGCGGGAAAAGCTGGGACATCTGCTGGGGGCCGTGAGACGTGAGATGTGAAATGTGAAATGTGAAATGTGAGAGGTGAGAGGTGAGAGGTGAGACGGGGGTGTCGCTTCACGTTTCACGCTTCACGTTTCACGCCTTCCAACTCGAGAAGGAGTCACCCATGCCCGCCTTCATCGAAGGAAAGCTCACCAGCCAGGGGCTCCGGCTCGCATTCGTGGCCGGGCGCTTCAACAGCTTTATCACCGACCGGCTCGTGGAGGGGGCCGTGGACGCCGTGGCCCGCACCGGCGGAGACCCGGACGCCATCCGGATCTACAAGGTGCCCGGCGCCTTCGAGATCCCCCTGGTGGCGAAGAAGCTTGCCGCCTCGGGCCGCTTCGACGCGGTGGTGTGCCTGGGGGCGGTGATCCGGGGCGCCACGCCCCACTTCGAGTACGTGGCCTCCGAGGTCTCGAAGGGCCTCGCCCACGTGGCCCTGGAGACCGGGGTCCCCGTGGCGTTCGGGGTGCTCACCACCGACACCCTGGAGCAGGCCATCGAGCGGGCGGGTTCCAAGGCCGGCAACAAGGGCTGGGAGGCGGCCATGGCCGCGGTGGAGACCGTGAACCTCCTGCGCGCGGAAGACTGAGCCCCCCATGGGTTCCCGCCACGCCGCCCGGCGCCTGGCCGCCCAGGCCCTGTACGCCCTGGACATGAACCCGGCGCTCACCCCGTTCCAGGCTGCGGAGGTGGTCTGGGCGGAGTTGGGGGAGGGGGAGGACCGGGAGTTCCTGGGGCGGCTGGTGGAAGGAGTCTGGACCCACCGGGCTGCGGTGGACGCGGCCATCGAGCGGCACAGCCGGCACTGGAAGCTCTCGCGCATGGATCGGGTGGACCGCAGCATCCTGCGGCTGGGGACCTACGAGCTCCTGCGCTGCCCCGACGTGCCCGCCCCGGTCGTGGTGGACGAGAGCGTGGAGCTCGCCAGGGAGCTCGGCACTCCCGAGTCCCCCGCTTTCGTCAACGGCATCCTGGACCCCGTGGCCCGGGGCAGTCGCGCTGCCGAGGAGCTCCAGGGGCGAAAGGGGTGACGTGACCACCCGGCGAGCCCCCCCCCTCACCGAACTGCTCTCCGCCTTTTCCCAACCCGCCGCCCTCCTGGGGCCGGCGGGGAGCATCGCGTGGGGCAACCCTGCCTTTCGCAGCCTGTTTGCCCCGTCACCGGCCCCGGCGCACCTGGAGGAATGGGAGCGGGCTTCTCCCCCCGGCCCCGGCCCCCTGTGGGAGGAGCTCAGCCGGGGGCGCAGCGCCCAGCGGCGGCTCGCCACGGGGGGGGGCGTGGGGGTCTTTCAGTTTTCCCTGGTGCCGTCGGTCGGAGGCGACGCGGTGCTCGTGTGCTCCGGGGGGCCGGGTCCCCACGGACTCGCGGAGCTCCGGGAGCGCACCACCATCCTGGAGGCGGTCTTCCACAGCCTCAACGAGGGGGTCCTGGCCCTGGACGCCCAGGAGCGCATCATGGCCTTTAGCCTCTCGGCCGAGCGCATGACCGGCTTTGCGGAGGCCGAGGTGGTGGGCCGGGTGTGCCGGGAGGTCTTCCAGGCCCCCCCCGGGGCGGAGTGCCCGTTCCAGGCCATGATCCAGCGGGGCCAGGGGTTCCACCAGCGCGAGATGGTCATCCGGGGCAAGGGGGGCCGACCGATCCACGTGGGAGTCAACGCGAACCTGCTTCGCGACCCCGACGGGTCGGTGGCGGGCGCGGTGGTAGTGCTGCGCGACCTCGCGGAGATCGACCGGCTGCGGGCCGAGATCGGCGGGCCCGCCGGGGCGCACGGCATCGTGGGCAACCACCCGAGCCTGCGCCGGGTGCTGGAGAAGATCGAGACGGTGGCCCCCAGCGAGGTCTCGCTCCTCGTCCTGGGGGAGTCGGGCACGGGCAAGGAGCTCGTGGCCCGGGCGGTGCACGACCTGAGCGCCCGCAAGGACGGGCCCTTCGTCAAGGTGAACTGTGCGGCGCTGGCCGACAGCCTGCTGGAGAGCGAACTCTTCGGCCACGTGCGGGGCGCCTTCACCGGCGCGGTGCGCGACCGACCGGGCCGGTTCGAGGCAGCCCACGGCGGCACCCTCTTCCTCGACGAGATCGGCGAGACCTCTCCCGCCCTCCAGGTCAAGCTCCTGCGGGTGCTCCAGGAGGGGGAGTTCGAGCGGGTGGGGGAGAGCCGCCCCCGCAAGGCCGACGTGCGCGTCGTGGCCGCCACCAACCGCGACCTGCGCAAGGACGTGGCCGAGGGGCGGTTTCGCGATGACCTCTACTTTCGCCTGTGCGTCGTGCCCATCCAGCTTCCGCCGCTTCGCCAGCGCGCCGAGGACGTGCCCCTGCTCGTGGACCACTTCCTCAAGCGGCTCACCCTGCGGGAGGGGCGCCGCAAGATCGTCTCCTCCTCCGTCTACCGGGTCCTCCAGGCCTACCCCTGGCCGGGCAACGTGCGGGAGCTCGAAAACGCCTTGGCCCACGCGTTCGTGTGCACCGCGGGCGATGTCATCACCACCGAGGCCCTGCCCGAGCACATCGTCCGGGGGGAGACGCCCTTTGGGGAGGCCGACGCAGAGGCCGGGTCCGAGCGCCGGGAGATCCTCTCCGCCCTCGAAGCCGCGGGGTGGAGCAAGGGGGAGGCGGCGCGCCAGCTCGGCCTGAGCCGCACCACCCTGTGGCGGCGCATGCGCGACCTGGGCATTCGCAACCCCCGCCGGGGCCTGCGCACCTGAAGCCTCCCTCGGCCGTTTCACGGAGAAGGCGTTCTCGTTCAGTGTTTTTCGCGCTGCGTTTCTCTCTTGCAACATTCTGAAACGTCTTCTGGAACAGTTGTTTTCCAGGGGTCTCTCCCGCCACGCCCGCACCTTCGCCGCAAGGCGGTCTTCCGCGTTTCCCGGTCCCCCTGAGGTTTTGGCTTCCTTCTTGCACAGGCTCGGGCGCTGCCGCCAGGCATCCCACGCCGCCGCACAGGAGGAGCCCATCCATGCGAAGAGCCGTTGCCCGGAGCGCCGCCGCCCTGGGCCTCGCCGTCTTGATTCTGTCCGGCCCCGGGGGCGCCCTGGCCTCGGGCGGGGTCCGGGTGGACCTCTCCACCGAGTACCGGACCCAGTGGGCCCAGCGCCACGGGGAAGGAAACACCCGGGACCAGGACCTCTCCGTGGGCCTCGGACTCGACGCCGCCCGCGCGGGGATCGAGGGGCTGTCCTTCTCCGGGCTGCTCTTCTACGAGGCCGACCTGGACGGCACCTCGGAGGACAGTCCCTTCAAGGACAACCTGGACTCCTACTCCCGCCGGGACGACCTGCGCCTGTACCGGGCCGCCCTCACCTACCGCGTGCCGGGGCGCTGGCTGCGGGCCACCGCCGGGCGCTTCGAGGTGTGGAGCGCCGAGACCGCCACCCTGGACGGCGGCCTGGTGCGCCTGGACCCCTGCCCCTGGGCCACCCTGGAGGTGTTCGGGGGCCGGCGCGCCGACTTCTACCGGGACCCCGAGCCCAACTCGCTCTATGGGGGCAACCTGGGCCTGCGGCCCCTTCCGGGGTCGCTCTTGGAGCTGCGCAGCCTCTACTACATCCAGAACTCCATGGAGGCCTCCTGGCTCCAGCAGCTCGGAGGCCTGGGCTCCGCCCGGGCCGCGTGGCGCATGGTGGACGCCGACCCCCGCGACGCCTCCCTCGCCCTGCACCTCTACCCCTGGGCCGGCGCGGAGGCTCACCTCGGGTACCAGCGCACCTTCGGCCACGATTTCGATTACGACTACACCTCCGACGAGGAGTTCGAGGTCGGGGGCCTGCGGCTGGGCGAGCTCCATCCTTACGCGGACTATCGCGCGACCCTGCGCCAGGGGTTCTTCCGCAGCCGGTTCGGAGTCGGTGTGCGGCTTCGCCACCACAACGTGGTCGACGAGGCCGACGAGGATGCCTACAACGTGGACTTCCGCGAGGGAGCCCTCCTGGTCGACCTCTCGGAGTGGCCGTGGACGGGCCTGCGGATCGACGGCGAGGCCGTACGGTGGGTCGAGGACCGGGATCGGGCCGATCTGACCGAGGACAACCTCTGGGGCTTTGCCCTGCGCGCCCAGCAGGGGTGGCGGGGCCACGCCCTGGGGGCCGGAGTGAACCGGCAGGCCTACGACACCGACGGGGCGCCCCGGGACAGCCGCGGCTTCGACGTATGGGCGCGGGTGCGGGTGTCGGACCCGGCGACCCTGCACCTGCGCTACGAGCGGCAGGTGGACGACCTCTACCGCCAGGGGGGCATCGACGCCCTCCACGCCCTCACGGCCCGGCTCCACCTCGCCTTCTGACGGGAGAGACCCCATGCGCCTTTACCCCCTCCTCTGCTCCCTCGCTGCGGCCGGCGCCCTGGCTGCGGCGGTTGGCTGTGTCACGGGACTTCGCACCCTGAGCTTCTCCCACAAGCAGCACGCCACAGAGGCGTCCTGCGCCGAGTGCCACCGGGGGGCCGCCCGGGCGAATCACGGATCCTGCGCCCCCTGCCACGAGATCGACGAGGCCAAGCCCGCGGGCGCGTGCCGCACCTGCCACCCCCGGGGGACCTACGAAGCCCCGAAAACGCGGCCTGCCAACTACGCCGACGTGGGGTTCGACCACGAGCCCCACGCCCAGACCGCTTGCGCCGTCTGCCACGGCACCGAGAGCCGGGGCGGCGCGCCCCGGGAGCCCCGGCTCCCGGCCATGGCCGAGTGCCTCGCGTGCCACGACGGCCGCACGGCACCCGAGGCGTGCGCCACCTGCCACGAGGTCCTGCGGGCGGACGCCCGGCCGGCCACCCACGGCGCGGCCTGGCCCAAGGTCCACGGCAGCGCGTCCCGCGGGGCGGAGACCTCGTGCAGTTGGTGTCACACCGAGACCGGGTGCCAGGACTGCCACAAGACCCGCCGACCGGCCAGCCACAACCCGGCCTGGAAGAACTCCGGCCACGGCATCGCAGCCGATTTCGACCGCGGGGCCTGCCAGACCTGCCACCAGGCGGCCGAGTGCTCCCGGTGCCACCAGATGCGGCCCCCGAGCCACTACGGGGCGGGATTCCGCCTCTCTCCCCCCGGCGGAGAGCCCGGCCACGCCCGGCTGGCCGCCCAGCGGGGCGGCACCCGCTCCTGCGCGGTGTGTCACGACCGAAGCTTCTGCGCGGGTTGCCACCCGCGCGGGTTCTAACCCCAGCGTCCCCACCCTGACGGAGGAAGCCCATGCGAAGAACCATCTGGAAGACCCTCGCCGCCGGCGGGCTCGGGGCCGCGGCCCTGGTGCTGGCCGCGGCGCCGTTCGCGTCCGCCCACCAGGACGTGACCCTGCGGGGCTACGACGGGGCGCCCATCGACCCTGCCACGAGCACCGTCCCCTACAGTCCCCGCCAGACCTGCGGCGGGTGCCACGACTACGAGCGCATCACCCAGGGCTACCACTTCCAGCAGGGCTTCGACGTGATCTCCGACCGGTACAACGAGGCCAAGCCCTGGATCCACTCCCCGGGGATGGTGGGCAAGTGGTGACCCCCCGCGAGCGCTAGCGGCCAGTTGGCCGCCAAGGCAAACGAGAGCTCGGCCCCCATCGACCTGAGCGCCTACGACTTCTTCGGCCGGGGAGGGCTCGACCCGGCCAACCTCATCAACGTGACTCCCTGCGGCGCCTGCCACCCGGGCGGCGGATTGGGCGAGTACGCGAGAAATCCCGACGGCACCCGGGGCTCTCTGCGCTACGACGAGCTCGACGAAGCCGCCCAGCCCGCCTTCGACGGAGACTTCTGGACCCTCAACGGGCCGGCCGCCGGCAAGAGCCGGTGGAGCCGGTCCGGGGTGGTGGAGGCCGACTGCCTCCTGTGCCACCTGCCGGGGTACAGCTTCTCGGGCCGCTGGTCCCAGCTCACGTACCGGAATTTCCAGTGGGCCCCCACGGTGGGCGCCGGGCTCGGTACCGTTTCCGGCCGGGTCTACTCCTACGACTACAACGCGACCCCCCAGATCCCCTTTGCCCGGGGCGTCTGGAACGACGGGGATCCGCTGCCGACGGTGGACTACTCGAAAGCCGCCCCGGGCCGGTTCACGGCGCAGGGCAAGCTCTCGGGTGCACTCATCCAGACACGGCCGCCGGAAGCCAACTGCATGTTCTGCCACGGCCCCTCCGACCGCCGAAAGCGCGGCTTCGACTGGAACGCCGCCAAGGACGTGCACAAGAACGGGAGCGTCCACTGCCTGGACTGCCACGGCATGGCCCAGGAGCCACTGGACCACCAGATCGGGAAGGGCTACGAGGGCGTGGGCACCGTGCGCGACGACCTGGACGGCACCATGGCCTACGGGGTGAACCCCTGCGCCCACTGCCACTTCGGCGGCCCTGTCGAGGACGAGGCGGCCCAGGTGGCTGCCGCCAAGGCCGTCCACGGGGCGTACTTCGGGGAGGCCACGTTCCACCTCGACGCCATCTCCTGCGAGGGGTGCCACATCCCGAGCATCCAGGACAACATGGGCTACCTCATCGACATGTCGAGCGGGCAGCAGATCTGGATGTTCCGGGACGGCAAGACCCAGGCCTGGCCCCCCGACGTGAACCAGATCACGCCGGGCCTCACCTGGCGGCCGTTCCTCAAGAAGTACGACCCCGACGGCCCCGGGGGGCCCCGGCCCCAGCGCTATTACCCCTACGGCGCCAAGACCTCGGTGTGGCTGGGCATTCTGCACGACAACGGTGAGGTCCAGCCCATCATCCTGCGCCACGTTTCCGCGGCCTACGCGGCGATCCAGGCCAGCCCCACCCCCTTCCTGCGCCCGGCGGTCCCGGTGGACCTGGTGACCGGCGGGGCGGCGACGCGGCCGAGCGTCTCCGAGCCGGAAGACATCCGAAAGCTCCTGGTCCAGCTCAAGCACAAGGGCGTCGCCCCGGGGGCGACCCACCCGACCTACCCGGCGCCCGTGTACGTGGGGGAGACCGTGCTCGGGCTCGACGATGCCGAGAACCTGGTGGAGGTTCCCGGCGCCCACGGCGAAAGCGATCACAACTTCTCCATCAACCACAACGTGGCGCCCGCCGCCCGCGCCCTGGGGGCCGGGGGCTGCGCCGACTGCCACCGCCCGGGGGAGGGCCCGCTCGCCAACCCCCAGATCCGGGACGCCACCCGGTTCCTGGCAACGCGCAACATCGGGGCCAACGGGCTCCTCGACCCTGCGGCCGAGGCCGCCACCGGGGAGACCATCCTGCGGGCCGCGGGTTTCTCGGCCGAGGAGGAGACCCGCCTGCTCGGCACCGTGGCGGCAGACCGCGCCGAGACGATCCACGCGGCCATCGTGAGCTACGCCGCCCAGGGCGCCAACACCTGCGCCCAGTGCCACCCCGGCGAGGTCGAGGCGTTTCGCGATACGGTCCACTACGCCAGCCGCTCGGTGGTGGAGAACGAGAACTTCTTCTTCCCCGGCGGGGGCAAGCACGGCATGCTCGACCGGGCCTGCGCGCTGGTGGGCTCGAACATGCTGCTCAACATGATCACCACGGGCTACGACAGTACCGCCACCGCGGCCGCGGAAGGAGGGGCCCCCGCCCAGCAGTGCGGGAGCTGCCACACCAACTACTACAACACCCTCATGGAGGGCTTCATCGCCCTGCAGGCCGGGCCGGAAGTCGCCCGGGCCCTCATGCTCTCGGGGACCGACTGCCTCGTGTGCCATGCCGAGCACTACGACTACGACCTGCGGCGCACGCTGGAAGACGATCCCCTGGGCCCCATGAGCCCCAACCTGGGCTTCGGCACGGTCAACGGCCGGCCCCAGCGCATCCGCCAGGACCGGTCCGGCGAGGCCCTGGCCTCGATCGTACGCACCCCCACCGACCACATGTGCCTGCGGTGTCACGAGCACGGCCGCACCGACTACAAGCGGGGCGAGCTCCCCGACGCGGCCTTCGACGCCCACTACGCCTCGCGGTCCTTCGAGGGCAACCCCTGCCTCGAGTGCCACGAGGCCCGGGACCACAAGTTCAACCGGGGCGCCATGGTCAACGGCGACATCTTCGCCAGCGACTACCCGGTCAACGGCCCCGACAACGACACCTCATGCCTCAAGTGCCACACGGCGCCGGTCATCCACCGCAACGCCCGCATCGAGGAGCACCTGGGGGCGCTGGCCTGCGAGACCTGCCACATCCCCTGGACGTCGGGGGCGGCCACCACCGTGTGGGCCGACGGCGGCTTCCTCGCCCTGGCCAAGGGCGGGGCGGACAACCGCCCGGTGCAGCTCTACACCAAGAAGGAGGGCAACCAGAGCGATTCCACCAACGAACAGCTCTGGAACCGGTACAAGCAGCGGCCCATCTACATGCCCTTCTCGGGGCTCACCACGTTCCTCGCCCAGTCGCTGCCGGTTCCCAACCCCAACACCGGCGCGGCGCCCAAGATCTGGCCCTTCAAGACCATCATCAACCCGCTGCCCTTCGACGGGCGCTTCTTCGGCATCGGCCTGCCCGCCGGGCAGAGCCCCATGGGGCCCGACGGCGTCAACGTCTACTCCATGTTCGCCGCCATGCGGATGTTTGCCGACCAGTACAAGGCGCTGGGGTTCATGGACGCGGACTTCGACTTCTCGAAGTTCGCCGTGGATCCGGTCACGGGCATGGTCGGCACCACCGTGACCCCGGACGCACCCCGGTACCCCTCCTACGCGGCCATGGCCCAGATGGCCCAGTTCCCGAACCTGCTCTTCTTTGACAAGTACACCTTCGGCTACAACTGGTACCAGGATCTCGGGAAGCTCGACGCCGCCGGCAAGATCGTGCGGTGGGACGAGGAGGGGCCCCTGGCCCGGCCCCTGGCGGTGAAGGACCTTCGCAAGGCCGTCGAGGTGGGCATGGGGCGCCTCCTGGACATGATGCTCCAGATGGGCTTCGACCCTTCGGCCTACGGAATGACCGCCGCCCAGATGAAGGGGATGTACTCCACCGCGGGGCTCAGCGCCGACCAGCTCGTGGTGATGGCGGCGCCCCCGGGGAGCGAAGTGCAGGCGATGCTCGCCCAGATGGGCGGCGTCAACCCCCTCATCGTCCAGAACTACCCCGCCTGGTCCAACGGGGTCACCCTGGGGGGCCACGGGGTGAGCCGGGCCGACGCGCTCTTCTGCGCCGACTGCCACGACCCGGACCGCAGCGTCTTTGCCCAGAAGGTGGAGGTGCCCGACTACGGGCCGAGCGGCATGCCGCTCTTCCACTGGGAGTTCTACTCCAGAGAGCTCCTGGCCAAGGCGGAGGCGGGACAGTTCGTGGCTGACGTGTGGGCCGACGGGTACGCGCTTCGCAGCGCGAGCTTCGAGATGGGGAGCGCCTTCGTGACGGCCAGCCAGGCGGCGGCGTCCTTCAGCCCGCCGGTCACCTCCGGCGTGGAGGGGGAGTACCTGGCGGTGCTCACCCCCACCACCCGGCTGGCCACCAACTGGGAGGTGCTGGGCTACTCGCCGCGGCGGATCGCGGAGCTCACGGGCGTGTCCTCCGACGGCGACCCGTCGGTGCCCGGCGACGTGGGCTCCAGCCGAAGCGGTTCCTCCGAGTGCTTCGTCCAGGCCCTGGGGGCGGCAGCGCCCTCTGCCGGCTGGCTCGCCGCCGGCCTGCTCGCGGCCCTGGGGCTGGCGCTGCGCCGCAAGTAACGCGTAACCGTGCGGCCCCGCCGCGTCACTTCCTGAACGCAGAAGAGCCCGGGTTTCCCGGGCTCTTCTGCGTTCGCGGGCGGCCCCCGAGAAGGGAGCGGGGCCCCCCGTCCGCGATCGGGGAGCAGCCCTGCGCCGTCTCCTGTGCTTGAAGACCAGGCCGTTGCATCTGTATTTGGAAGCGATTTCCGGTGGTTGTGCGGCTTTGTTTCTGGCTTGAAACACATTGGAACGAAGGATTGAAACATTCCATCCGGCGCCGGCGAAGCATGGCGAAATACAATGAGTGATTCTGTGCACTTGGCGTCCCCTGCTTCCGGCCGCCAGAGACGGCACTGATTTTGCTCTATGAAATGGCTGGTCGTGATAGTGTACATTAGCACAGCCGGACCGCCCCGGGGGTTCCCCGTGGGCGGTCCGGCGGCCACCCGGTGCGGCCGATGATCTGCGGAAAGGAGGTGCGCCCAGGCCAGGCGTCGGCGCCCACAAACATCCCCCGACTTCCCATGGAGGAACGATCGTGAGACGAGAGAGCTTCTCGAGAGCGCGGGCGGTCGCCTGGCTGGCCGTCGCTCTCGCCGTGCCCCTGGCAATGCAGGGCTGCGGCAGCAGTAGCAGCAGGCCCGCGGACACCGTGGCGCCCGTGGTCAGCGCCAACCCTGCCGGCGGGGCTTACGATGCGCCCCAGGCCGTGACCCTTGCCGCCACGGATGAGCGCGACGCGAACCCGGTCATCTACTACACCCTCGACGGCTCCGAGCCCACCGCGGCCAGCGAGACCTTCACGGCGCCCATCGAGGTCGCCGTCACGACGGTCCTCAAGTTCTTCGCCGTGGACGCCTCGGGCAACGCCTCGGCGGTGGCGTCGGAGGGCTACACCATTCTCGCCGCCGAGCCGGGCGAGGACTTCACGGCGGTGGCCGCCCGCCTCGATTCCGTGCTGGCCTTGGGCTACAACACCGTGAACGTGACGGACGCGTTCGCGCTGTTCTTCGACGCCAACCCGGACAACGACCCGTTCATCCTCGACACCCGCGACGCCGCGGATTTCGCGAAGGGGCACATCCCGGGGGCGGTGAACGTGCCCCTGCTGGACCTCCCGGCGCGGATGCTTGCCGGCACCTCGGGCATTCCCGCGGACAAGGACGTGATCGTCGCCTCCTACTACGGCGGCGACGGCAACATGGCGAGCTTCCTCATCAACGCCGTGCGCATCTCCGACCCAGCCGCCCCCCACCCCCGCTCCCGGGCCATCTTCATGGGGATGATGGGGTGGAGCTACGACGCGGAACTGTCCCACGGACGCCGTTTCGACGACGACCTGGGCTCCGTGCGGGTGAACCGGGATACGGAGACCACCGCCAACCCGGCGGGAAGCCACCTCTATCCCACGTGGTCTGCCGGCGCCGGGAGCCTGGAGGAGAAGATCCTCCGGCTTGCGCAGGCGTACTTTGCCCGCTTTCCGGATCAGCAGGAGCTCCAGATGACGCCGGTGGACCTTGCGGCGCTCCTGGACGACGCGGACGCCACCAACGACCCCCCGATCCTGAGTGTGCGCAGCGGGGCGCACTATGCCGGCGGCCACATCCCCGGCGCGTTCAACATCCCCTGGCAGCAGGTGGCCAAGCTCGACCGGGCAACGGGCGTCGACCCGGTCGCACGCACGGTCGTCTACTGCTACACGGGCCACACCGGCTCCATCGCCACCATGGCCCTCGGCATCCTGGGCTACGACGCTGTGAATATGCTCTACGGCATCAACGGCTGGAACACCTCGGCCGCCGTCGGCTCGGGCCAGCTCGCCAACTTCGACGCCGGAAACCGGTCCTGGGACTTCCCGATCGACGACGGTGGGGCCGGGGATCTCGGGGACCTGGCGGCCTATGCACCCCCGGCCGACTGTGCGGGGTGCCACACGAGCCTCGGTGCGATCTTCTACGATCGAACGAAGACTCCGCCGGCGGGAGTGGTGGCCCCACCCTCCGCCGGCGAAGGGTGAGGGGGTTCCGTACCGGCCGTGCTGCCGGAAAAGAAGGTTTGGGTCCACGACGGTCGCTTCGCCCAGTTCCCCGAGAGCTTCCTCGCCAGCACCCACGGTGAGCTTTCCTGCACCACCTGTCACGGAGGCGTCGGCACCGCCGGCGCTCGCAGCGCCGCCCACGCGGGCACGTGGCAGCCGATTCCCGGTTCCGACGTCTGCGCCGGCTGCCACGGCGCCATCGTGACCTCCGCCCAGGGCAGCCTCCACACCACGATCGGGGGCTACGTGAGGATTCTCTCCGACCGGGGGTTTGACTTCACCCCTGGCACCGAATCGCGGGCGCGGTTCGACGAGCAGTGCTCGAAGTGCCACATCGCCAACGACGAAGGCCGCTCGGCCTGCGGGCACTGCCACGTGTCGGTGCCCAACTTCGCGGGAGGCGGTCTGCTCAACGGCCACAACTTCCGCAAGACGCCCGACATGGAGCGCAACTGCACCGCCTGCCACGGAAGCCGCGTCAAGGACGAGTTCTTCGGCCTCAACAACCACCTGATCGAGAACAACGGCCTCGGGCTGGCACCCCTGGAGCCCGACGTGCACTTCGCCAAGACCCAGGAGCTCAACGACGATGGGTACCCGATGGGGTGCACCTTCTGTCACTCGGGGCAGGAGATGCACGGGGCTGGTGCCCCGGCAGCGGGCACCGACGACCGGTACGCCGTCGCCTCCGCTCCGAGCTGCGAGGGGTGCCACGGGACGCTGGTGGGCTCCAACGACCTGCACCTGGCCAGCCACCTCAGCGCCATGGCGTGTCAGAGCTGCCACGCGCAGGCGTACAAGAACTGCTTCGGCTGCCATACGGACATCGACGTGGGCAACACGGGGCTGCCCTACTACCGCATCAACGAAGGGGATCCGACCCTTGCCGTGCGGCCCGAGGGCTCCATGCCCGATGCCCTCATGGCCTTCCGGATCGGGAAGAACCCGCGCCCCGACAAGCCGTACAAGTTCGCGGTGCTGCGCCACGCCCCCATCGACCGGGACGTGTTCCAGTATCCTCGGGAGAACCCCATCGACGGGCTCATCCCGAACGTCGCGGCGCTGCCCACCTGGAAGTACGCCACGCCTCACAACATCCAGCGCAACGTGGCGGGCCTCGCCTCGGCCACCTTCGCCACCTTCAACCCCAGCCGCTGCGGGAACTGCCACGGCCCGGAGTACGGGACGTACTGGCTGACCGATGCGGTCGAGGATGCGGAAGGCTGGGTGCCGGCCGCCTACCACGACGACCAGCGTGCGGCCAACGCCGGAGTGATCCAGCCGACCCAAATCCGGTTCGCCACCGACAACTGACCGGTGCGGCCCGCTCCCTGGGGAGCGGGTCGGATTACCGATCCATGGAATGCGAAGGCCCGGGAGGTGCTCCTCCCGGGCCTTCGTTTGCGTGGGCTCTCACCCGTTGGGCCTTCGCCGGTAGTCGTCCACCGCGCGCCAGGCCGGAATCGCCTCAGGGGTCAGGTCCCAGAAGCTCTCCAGGCGGTCGCGAAAGTACGCGGCGTCCGCGAGGCAGGCGGCGGCCGCCTCGGCCGCGGTCTCCGAAAGGAGGCGGCGCACCGCGAGGAACCGGTAGAGGCGGGTCAGGGCGTCGCGAATCCGGACCATCTCGTCGTGGGTGGGTTCCAGGGTGTGGACGATGTACCAGTTGGCGAGGTACCGGCGGGGCAAAGTGGGGTCGGCGTCGGTCGGGCCCGTCTCCTGGACGTCCACCACGAAGTCCCGCAGGTAGCGGTCCGCCGCGTGGGCGGCGGCGTTGGCCTGCTCCAGGGGCAGCCCGTCCCCTTCGTGGCCTTGCAGCCAGGCGAAGAAGTCCCGCAGGAGATCTGCGCAGCGGCTGTCGAGGCGCAGGAAGTCGCCGGGCCCGGCGAGGGCGAATTCGGCGGGGTCGTACACCGACGTTCTAGTGGGTAACGAGGTACAGGAGCGTCGCAAACAGACTGAAGGCGACGAACACGGTGAAGATCGCCGGCAGGAGCGGATAGCGGTAGTGGCCGAGGACCGCGCTCACGATGGCCAGGTAGGCGTCGCGGTTGAAGCTGTGCACGAGGTGCCGGTGCAGGAGGTGCATCCCCACCCCCGCAGCCAGGCTGGCGAACCCGAAGACCACCACCGCCCACGCGAACCCCTCCCCCTGGCTCAGGCCCGCGAAGCCCAGCACGAGCAGCGTGAGCCCCCCTACGTAGAAGTGATAGGTGATGAGGCGGCCGTCGACGAGCGCCCGGTCGCGCTGGCTCAACTTGCGGTACGTTTCGAAGAGCATCGTTGCCTCGCATCCCGTTACGAGGTGGCCTGGGGGGCGGCCAATCTACCGGAAGCGACCGGGGATGCCAAGGCCGGGGTTGGCTCAAGAACCACCAAACCCCCTTTACCCTTCCGGGCCCCGGTCGAACTCCACGATGGAGGGGAAGGAGAGGTCGGGCCCGGGAGAAACCCGGTGGTAGAGGGGACTTCCGGGGCCGACCCGGCCGCCCATGTCGTAGGTGAAGGCGCGGGCGGCCACGTGGCGGAGCCAGTAGCCCACGACAGTCGGGCCGGAGGCGTCGTAGGCCGAGTGGAAGTGGAGGAACTGGTCCCGGGGTTCGGGCCGGGTCGCGAGCCAGGCCGCAGGGGCGTCGGGAAAGAACACGGGCTCGATGCGGTCCCCCGCGGTGGGGAGCTCGAAGCCTGCCCCGGGCAGCCGGGCGAGCACCGCCTCTCCCTCGTAGAGGAGGGCGTTGACGGGGGCATCCGAGGCGTAGAATCCCCGCTCGTTGAAGCAGGCGAAACGCAGCCGGGTCAGGTCGGCGGGGTCCTCCGGGCGGAAGTAGTACCCCACGAAGGGCCCGAACCCGTAGAGGTGCCCCTCGAAAGGGACCTCGAGCCGCGGCGCGAAGCCCCGGGGCACCTCCAGGGGCACCTCTCCCGGTCCCCCCGTACACCCAGATCCCAAGACCAGGGCCGCAGCGGCCGCAATTGCGGGGGCGAGGCGCACAAGACCCCGGCGCAGGGGACTCCCCTCAGCTTTCCTCACCGCGGCCCCACACGCGGCCCATGCCCCAGGCGCAGAGCCCAAAACCGGCAGCCAGTACCGCCACGGCCGGGACCGGCCCGAGCCAGTCAGCGAGCGACAGGGGCCCGAGGCTCGTGGGCAGGTACAGGGCAGGAATGAGGGCCTCGTGGAAATGGGCGAAGACGGCGGTGCCTGCAAAGCCCCCCAGCAGGGCGAAGATCGCGTCCATCCGGCCCTCGCCGGCGGCGGCCCAGCAGGTGCCCGGGCAGTACCCGCAGAGCCCCCACCCGATGCCGAAGATCACCGCTCCGAACCCGGTGGCGACGAGGCTTACGGGAAGCACCATCGTCCGCCCCAGTCCGGCGGCCTGGAGGCCCAGGAGCCCCACCGAGGCCAGCGCCACGGCCAGGACCATGAACCGGGGCAGGCGGCCGTCGAGCAGCAAGTGGGCCCGGGCCATCTGATCCGGGTCCGTGGCGCCCGCGCGCTGGATCACGAAGCCGAATGCGAGGCCCGAGAGGAGTCCCAGCCAGACCTGTGTCATCGCGACACCTCCCGGGCGGCCCGGCCGTATACCAGGCGCGCCACGGCCATGGCCACCGCGAAGATCACCACGCCGAAGTAGAGCCCGCTCACGGCGAGCTGGGTGGAGCCCGAAATGAACAGTCCCAGGGTGCACCCGCCCGCCAGCCGGGCACCGAAGAGGATCAGGAATCCTCCCGCGAAGCAGGCAAGATAGCGGGGCCAGCGAGCGCCGCGGCCGAACCGGGCCTCCCACAGAGCGGGCACGTCCCGCAGGGGCCGGGCAAAGGTGCGGCCCCCCACGAATCCTCCGGCAGCCATTCCCAGCACGAAGGCCATGAGCCACGAGCCGGGCCCCGGCATCATGCGGTAGTGCTCGTGGGCGGCCGCGTAGCCGGGGGCCACCTGCGACAGGACGCCCTTCAGGGTGGTCACGAAGCCGCTCGAGGAAGCCGGCGGTCCGAAGGTGGCGAAGACGAACAGGATGATCCCGGCCAGGGCGAAGGAGGAAGGCACCCAGCCCCAGAAGACCTTCTCGGTTCGAGGGGTGTTCCCGTCCATCGTCACCCTCCACACGAAACATATCCGCCCTTGGCGGGAGCGGGGGCAGCCCCCGGACCCGCTGCGGGCGCTCGGCTTGCGTCGGCCTTGCGCACGGGGGTGCCGGGCCGCTCGCCGGTCAGCACCCGCTCTTCGAACTCGATGGGGAAGAACGTCCTGGGGTTTCCCCACTCGAACCACGAGGCCTCGTACATGGCCACGTCTTCCAATCCCATGAGGCGCAGCACGAAGTAGGTGAAGGAGGCCCGGCGGCCCGAATGGCAGTAGGGGATCACCGTCCTGGCGGGATCGAGGCCGCGGTAGAGATCCTGGAGCGCGGCGTAGGTCTTGAGGGCCTTGGTCTCGGGGTCTGCCCAGTGGCTGCGGTAATCCACGTTGACCGCCGTGGGGATGTGCCCCAGCCGCAGGGGCTCGCCCCCCAGTCCCTCGCTGGCCTTCTCCCCCAGGTACTCCTCCCGGGAGCGCACGTCCACGATCTGGTAGTGAGGATCGCCTAGGCGGGCCTGGACGAAGGCGGCGTCCACCATGCGGCGCAGCCGGATCTCGGACGCCGGGGCCTGGTACAGCAGCGCCTCTGGCACCCGCGCGTCGCCCGTCTCGCCCCCCGCCGCGAGCCAGCCGTCCAGGCCCCCCTCCAGGACCTTCATCTCCCGGTGGCCCAGGAGGTCGAGCACCCAGAAGACATAGGAGGAGAGCGCACCGCCGTCCCTCTTTGCCGTGTCGTAGAGCACCACCGTGTCGGTGCGGGCGATGCCGTGGGTCCCCAGGATCTCCTGGGCCCGCACGGTGCCCACGAAGATGTCCCCGTGCCCGCGGGAGGGGTCGTCGTAGCGAAAGAGCGTCCAGGGCATGCGCACCGCGCCCGGGATGGCCTTGCCGTCGAAGTCCTTGTCGGTGCGCACGTCCACTACCACGAGGTTGGGGTCCCCCAGATGGGCCCGAAGCCACGCTCCGGTAGCCAGGAACCGCCCTCCGGGGTACTCCTGCGCCCCCGCCCGAGCCGACGCCAGCGCCCAGAAGGCCCCCAGCACCAGCAGGACTGCGATGACGCCGTAGCGAATCCAGTGCGTCTGCCTCATGAGCTTCCACCTCCCGATCGCGGTTCGTTTCGGCTTTGGACCGAACTCCCGCGCGATTGTGCCACAGGATTTACTCGAGTCAACCCGGTGAACCGTCCTCGATCCACCGCCTGGGTGGTGAGCGGGGTCGGGGGACCCTTCCGCTCCGCCGCGCAATCCGCGGTGTCTTGGAGGCGTTTCCTCCGGGGAACAGGTGCGCCGAGCTTCACCCGGTTGCACCGGGTGTCGCCGATCGGTCGATGCGGCGCGCGGCTACGCTACAGGGCCCCCCGACCCCACCCCAAGGTTTGACGGTGGATCCTGGCCGTGCCACCCCACCGCGGCTTGCGGGAGGGGGGTTTGCTGGAACCCGCCGCTCTGGTAGCTTGTGCCGCGCGCCGGGGCATGTGTCCCCGCGCAAGGCAACGGGCGAACCACGGCGAGGTGAGGATGGGTCCCAACCCCGTTACCCTGTATGCGGTGCCGTGGTGCGCCAGGTGCCACCGGGTGCGGAGATTCCTGGAAGCCGCCGGGCGGGAGTACCGGGAGGTCAACCCCGAGGAGGATCGGGCCGGTGCCGAGCGCCTGCGGGCGGCCAGCGGCGGCACCCTGGACGTGCCCGCCCTGGAAGTGGACGGCCGGTTTCTCGCCGACCCGTCCGACGCGGACCTGAGCGAGGTGCTGGGGGTGCCGGTGCCCGACGCCCTCGACGTGTACGACGTGGTCGTGGTCGGGGGCGGTCCCGCGGGGCTCACGGCCGCCATCTACACGGCCCGGGAGCGACTGCGCACCCTGGTGCTCGAAAAGGGCCTGCCCGGCGGCCAGGCGGCGGTGACCGGGCAGATCGAGAACTATCCCGGCTTTCCCGATCCGGTCTCCGGGGCCGAGCTCACCGAGCGCATCCTGCGCCAGGCCCAACGCTTCGGGGCCGAGGTGCGAACCTTCCAGGAGGTCACCGCCCTGCGCCCCGGCGAGCCCCTCCTCGAGGTGGTGGCGAGCGGGGAGACCTGCCGCGCCCGCAGCGTCATCCTGGCCCCGGGCTCGGTGTACCGCCGCACCGGGGTGCCCGGCGAGGAGCGCCTGATCGGGCGGGGGGTGAGCTTTTGCGCCACCTGCGACGCCCCCTTCTTCCGGGGCAAGCACGTGGTCGTGGTGGGGGGGGGGAACTCCGCCCTCCAGGAGACCATTCACCTGGCCGAGTTCGCCGCGCGCATCACCCTGGTCCAACTCCTGGACCACCTCACCGCCACCGCCGTGCTCCAGGAGCGGGTCCGGGCCCTGGACCGGGTGGAGGTGCTCCTCTCCCAGCGGGTCGTGGAGATCCGGGGTGTGGAGGGGGTGGAAGCGGTGGCGGTGGAGGAGCTGGCCACGGGGGAGCGCCGGGAGATTCCCTGCGACGGCGTCTTCGTCTTCATCGGCCTGGTGCCCAACAGCGGTTTCCTCTCGGGTGCCGTGGAGCTCGACGGCCAGGGGTTCGTGCGCACCGACCCTGCAACCCTCGCGACCAGCGTCCCGGGGGTCTACGCCGCCGGGGACGTGCGCTCCGGCAGTGCCAAGCAGATCACCGCCGCCGTGGGGGAGGGCACCGTGGCCTCCTTCATGGTTCAGGCCTGGCTCGACGCCAAGGGGCGCCCCGGGCAGGAGGAGTGACGCCGTGAGGAAGGTGGCCGTCGTCTACGCGACCCGAACCGGAGAGACCGAAAAGATGGCCCTCACGATCGCCGAGGGCGTGCGGGCCATGGGAGGGCAGGCGCAACTCCTGCGGGCCGATGCGGTGACCGATCCGTCGGTGCTCGCTCCCTACGAGGCCCTGGCGGTGGGCACCCCCACCCAGGAGGCCAAGGAGGTGCCCGAGATCGCGGCGTTCCTCGACCGCCTCGCGGCGAGCGGCGTCACCGGCAAGTACGCGGCAGCCTTCGGGTCCTACGGGTGGAGCGGCGAGGGGCCGTACCGCGTGGCTCTGCGCCTGGAGCGGGAGTGCGGCATGAAGATGGTGGCCGAGCCCCTGCGGGCCCGGCAGGGGGTGAAGGACGCCGACCTCGACGGGTGCCGCGCCTTCGGCATGAAGCTGGTCTTCGCCCCGTGACGGACCAGGAACCAGCTCTCCTGGCCCGGCTCGCCCAGGCCTGCGGCATCCTCCCCGGGTACCACGACCTGTGGGGGGCCTACCACCCGGCCGGACCCGAGACCCTGCGGGCGCTCCTGCGGTCCCTGGGGGCAGACGTTTCCAGCCCCGAAGCGCTCGAGCGGGAGCTCCGGGAGCGGGAAGGCGCCCCCGCCCGCCGCCTCGTGGAGCCCGTGACCGTGCTGCCGGAGGGGGGGGAGCAGGTCCTGCGGCTCCAGGCCCCGCCTTCCGAGGCCGCGTGGGAGGTGCGGGTCTCCGTGCGCGGCCGCAACGTGCCGGTTCGCCTCCTCGGTGCGGAAACGGCCCAGGGGCCCGATGGCCGGGTCACCCTCCCGGTCGCTTTTTCCCCGCCGCTGCCAGCCGGGCTCCACGAGCTCCAGGTCTGCCTCTCGTCGCCTCTTCTTGAGGACACCGGACGCACCCTGTGCGCCGTGGCCCCGGCCCGGGGGCACGAACCGGAGCCCGTCGCCCGGGGCGGGCGCCTGTGGGGCGTAAACCTCCCCCTCTATGGTCTGCGGTCCGCCAGAAACTGGGGGGTGGGGGACTTTCGGAACCTCCTCGACGCCGTGGAGTGGGCAGCAGACCTGGGGGCGGATATCGTGGGCGTGCTGCCGCTCCATGCCCTCTTCAACGAGCCCCCCTACGGCGTGAGCCCCTACTACCCATCGAGCCGGCTTTGGCTCAACCCCCTGCACATCGCAGTGGACGCCCTCCCCGAAGCCGCGGCCCCGGCCGCCGCCGCGTTCCTGGAGGCGCCCGAGACCCGGGCCGAGCAGGAGCGGCTGCGGGGAACGGAACTCGTGGATCACCAGGCCGCCTGGGCACTCAAGCGCCGGGCCCTGGAGCTGTGCTTCGGCGCCTTTCGGGAAGGGAACCCCCGGCGCCGCGCCGCGTTCGATGCCTGGCGCCGGGCACAAGGCCAGGCCCTGGAGGAGTTCGCGGCTTTCGAGGCCCTGCGGGAGCACCTGGGCCGCGAGCAGGGGGGAACCCGGCCCTGGCCCCAGTGGCCCGCAGCCTACCGCAAGCCCGACGCGCCGGCGGTGCGGGCCTTTGCAGCGCGGGCACAGGAGGCGGTGGGCTTCCGCGCGTGGCTCCAGTGGGTTGCCGAGACCCAGCTCGCCCGGTGCCAGGCCCGGGCTCGGGAGCTCGGGATGGCCGTGGGGCTCTACCTCGACCTCGCCCTGGGGGTCGACCCCTGCGGCGCGGACGCCTGGGTATACCAGGACGTGCTGGCCCTCGGGGCCTCGGCCGGCGCCCCTCCCGACCCCTTCAGCCTCATGGGTCAGCGCTGGGGCGTGCCGCCCCCGATCCCGGACCGTCACCGGGAGACCGGGTACGCTTTCCTCCGGGACACGGTGGAGCGCAGCGCCCGGCGGGCCGGGGCCCTGCGCATCGACCACGTGCTCGCCCTGTGGCGGCTCTTCTGGGTGCCGGGGGAGCTGCCCGCGAGTGCCGGCGCCTATGTGGAGGACCGGGCCGAGGAGCTCCTGGCGGTGCTTCGCTGTCTCTCCCGCGAGCACGGGTGTGCCATCGTAGGGGAGGACCTGGGGACCATCCCCCCGGAGGTCCGGGTGGCGCTCGCGGCCTCGGGGTTCTACGGTTACCGGCTCCTCATCTTCGAGAAGCACGGGGACGGCCGCTACCGGGCACCGGGAGAGTACCCGCGCCAGGCCCTGGTGTCGGTGGCCACCCACGACCTGCCCACCGTGGACGGGTTCTGGCTGGGCCGGGATTTGGAGGTGAAGGCGCGCCTGCGCCAGTACCCCACCCCCGAGGCCGAGCGGGGCGACGCCGAGGGTCGCCGGTGGGACTGCCTCCGCCTCCTGGACGCCCTGGCGGCCGAGGGCCTCCTGCCCCCGGGGGTCGCGCCGGCCCACGAGGTGCCCGAAAGCGCCCTGGAGGCCCTGGCCGGTTCGGTGCACGCCTTCCTCGCCCGGACGCCGGCGGCGCTCCTCCTTGCCAACCTCGACGACCTCCTGGGCGGCCGCGAGATGCAGAACCTTCCCGGCACCCTCTCCGAGCACCCGAACTGGCGCCGCAAGTGCCTTCTGCCCGTGGAGGAGTGGTCTCGCTTCCCCCGAGCCCGCCGCATCGCCGAAGCCATCTGGGGACAGGGCCGGGGACGCCCTCCCGGCTCAGACGCCATCCCCCTTGGATGATCCCGTTCGGGAACCTGCCCGGCGACGGCGGTCAGGGGGCTGGTTTGCCCACGAACCGGTAGCCCCTGCCCCTCGCCGTGAGGAAGTGCACGGGGGCCGAGGGGTCGGGCTCGAAGTACTTGCGCAGGCGCACCACGAAGTTGTCCAGGGTGCGGGTCTCGCTCTCCGGAGGCATCCCCCACACCGACTCCAGGAGGTCTGCGCGGGGGAGAACCTCCCCTTCCCGGGCGACGAACAGGCGAAGCATCTTGAGCTCGAGCTCCGTGAGCGCCACCTCTCCCCGGGGCGTCGCCGCCCGGCCCGAGCCCAGGTCTACCCGGTTCTCCCCGAAACAAAACGAGCTCCCCGCATCCACGGGCCGACTGTACCAGGCGGAGCGGCGCAGGATGCCCTGCACCCGCAGGAGGAACTCCTCCAGGCTGAAGGGCTTGGTGAGGTAGTCGTCCGCGCCGTGCCGGAGGCCCTTCACACGGTCGGCCTCCGAGGAGAGCGCCGTGAGCATCAGGACGGGGAGGCGCGGGTCCAGCGCGCGGATGCGCCGGCAGACCTCGAGCCCCCCCAGGCCCGGGAGCATGAGGTCGAGTACCACCAGGGAGAACGGGTGTTCCGGC